>NZ_NQYT01000042.1:0-59353 GCF_009192935.1 Xanthomonas sp. LMG 12461 | reverse complement strand
TGTACATCGATATGTACATGCGAAGCGGCTGACTGTAAGAAGGGCCGGGGTACGCGCACGGCCGCAGGCGCGGCGCCAGGCGGCGCGCGCGCTGGCCGAGGATCGCCTGTTCGAGGATGCGCAGTCGGCGATTCCGCTGTACCTGGCGATCCGCAGCCTGGCGCCGAACGATCGCGTTGCCCAGGACGGCCTGCGCAAGGCGCGGCGGCGCCTGTTGCAACTCGGCGCGCAGGCGCTGGGCGATCCGGATCTTTCCGAACGCACGCTCGAGCAGGCCGCGCGCATCGCGATGGTGGCGCTGTGGCTGGATGCCGATGACCCGGCGGTGCGGCGCCTGCAGCAGCGGGTGGAGACCGCCTCGCGGGTGCTGGCCTACAACCGCGCCGGCGAGGACGACCTGCGCGGCGGCCGCCTGGGCGAGGACGGCAACGGCGCCCTGGCCAATTTCCGCGAGGCGTTGCTGCTGGATGCGGACGATGCGCGCGCGCGGCAGGGCGTGGCGGCGGTGGAAAGCGCGCTGATCCGTCGCGCCGAGACGGCCGCGGCGGCCTCGGATTTCGCCGCCGCCGGCAGTTGGCTGGCGCGCGCGGCGCGGGTGCGCGAGGATGCGCCCACGGTGCACGACGCGCGCGAGCGCGTGGAGCAGGTGCGGGTGGCGCGCATCGCCGCCTTGCGCGATGCCGGCCTGCGCGATCTGGCCACCCCGGCCGGATTGAAGTCGGCGCGCGAGCGCCTGGGCGACGTGCTGCGCATCGCCGATCCCGGCGACCCGGTGGCGGCGATGCTGCGCGAACGCATCGACCTGGCCACCCACTACGGCAGCTTCCGCCCCGGCCAGGTGTTCACCGACGGCATGCACGACGGCGGGCGCGGCCCGCAGATGATCGTGGTGCCGCACGGCGGCTTCCGAATGGGCGCGTCCGAGACCGAACCCGGCGCCTCGCCGGCGGAGATGCCGCAGCACTACGTGCGCTTCGACCGCGGTTTCGCCATGTCGATCACCGAGGTCACCGTGGCCGAGTTCCGCCGTTTCGTGGAGGCGACCAATGCGCGTCCGCGCGCCACCCGCCGCGGCCATTCCACCGTCTACGACGAACGCAGCGGCAACTTCGTGCGCCGCAACGGCGTGGACTGGCAGTCCGATTACCAGGGCGCGCGGGCGGCGCCGAACAGCCCGGTGATGCACGTCAGCGTGCGCGACGCCGAGGCCTATGCGGCCTGGCTGTCGCAGCAGACCGGGCGGCATTACCGGCTGCCCAGCGAGGCCGAGTTCGAATACGCCCTGCGCGCCGGCGGCCGCGGCCGCTACCCCTGGGGTAACGCCGGCACGCCGCCGCGCGGCAGCGGCAACTTCACCGGCGGCGGCGACGTCTCGCCCAGCGGGCGGCACTGGCGCAATGCCTTCGTCGGCTACACCGACGGCTTCTGGGGCCCGGCCCCGGTGGCCAGTTTTTCCGCCAACGCCTGGGGCCTGCACGACATGGCCGGCAACCTCAGCGAGTGGGTCGCCGACTGCTGGCACGCCAGTTATCGCCGCGCGCCGGCCGACGGCGCGGCCTGGTACAACCCGGGCTGCCGCTCGCGGGTGGTGCGCGGCGGCAACTGGGCCAATGCGCCGGAGCAGACCCGCGCGGCCTGGCGGCTGATGCAGGATTCGGACAGCACCAGCGCACGCGTCGGCTTCCGCCTGGTGCGCGGCATTTGACGCCGCCGCGCCGGGGCCGGCGCTAGATTGCCTCACCAGTCAGCGAGGGGGAGTGCGATGAACCAAGTCTTCGGCCGCCAGGGCGGCGAACCGGGCGGCGGCCGCCGTGGACCGCTGGGCGGGGTGCGCTGGCTGGTACTGCTGGGCTTTGCCGTGTATGCCGGGTTCTACTGGTTCTCCAACCGCAGCGAGGATCCGTACACCGGCGAGCAGGTGCTGATCGACCGCTCGTTGAATGTGGAGGACGAGAAGGCGCTGGGTCTGCAGGCGTACCAGGAGATCCTGGCGCAGGAACATCCGGTCGATCCGCAGTCGCAGGTGGCGCAGCAAGTGCGTGCGATCGCGCAGCGGCTGATCGCCAAGGTCGACGTGGTCGAGGACGCGCTGGCCGCCGAGCACGGCATGCAGGCCAAGCATTACGCGCGCGGCTTCGACTGGGACGTCAACGTGATCGAGTCCGACCAGGCCAATGCGTTCTGCCTCCCCGGCGGCAAGATGGCGGTCTACACCGGGCTGCTGCCGGTGGCCAAGAACGCCGACGCGATGGCGGTGGTGATGGGCCACGAGATCGCGCATGCGCTGCTGCGGCATGGCGCGCAGCGCATGGCCCAGCAGAAGCTGACCCAGATCGGGCAGATGGCCGGCGCTGCCGGCGGCCTGGATCCGCAACAGCAGCAGATGGCGATGGCGGCGATGGGCTATGGCTACCTGCTGCCGTACGCGCGCAGCCACGAGACCCAGGCCGACGAAGTGGGCCTGATGCTGGCCGCGGCGGCCTGTTTCGACCCGCGCGAGGCGGTGCCGCTGTGGCAGCGGATGAGCGCCAGCACTGGCGGCCAGGCGCCGCCGGAGTTCGCCTCCACCCATCCCAATCCGGGCACCCGCATCCAGAACCTGCAGGCGCTGATGCCAAAGGCGCTGGAGTACCGGCAGCGCTTCTGCGAGTCCGCGCGTGGTGCTTCGCAGTAAGCGCTGCCGTCGCCGCACGCGTTGGCTGCCTTGTCGCTGAACGCCGCGCGCTTATCCACGCTCGCGTGCACGGCGGCGGGCGCATGATGCGCTCCACACCATCGGGAGCACTGCCATGAAACGCCTGCTGCTGTCCTCCCTCGTCGCCACGGCCGTGCTGGCCGGCTGCGCCACCAACCGGCTCAGCGACGACGAGCGTCTGACCCTGTACCGCGCCCACGCCGGTGCGCCGGTGCGCGACTTCCAGTACTTCAACCGGCTCAGCGGCTGGACCGCACTCGGCGACAGCGCGCTGGCGGTGTGGACGCGCCCGAACCAGGCCTATCTGCTGGAATTCGCCGGCACCTGCCAGGACCTGGATTTCGCCCCCAGCATCGCCATCACCCATTTCGGCAGCCAGGTCTCGGCGAAGTTCGACGATGTGCTGGTGCTCGGCGGCGGCCCCGCCGCGATTCGCCTGCCGTGCCGCATCGACAGCATCCGCCCGCTCGACGTCAAGGCGCTGCGCACCTCGGAGAAGGAGCTGCGCGAGGCCAAGGTGCAGGAACGGGCGCAGCAGGCGCCTGGGAGCTGACGTAGTGCCGGGATTCGGGATTCGCGAGGCGGCGCGCGCGGTGGTGCGGCTAGGGTGATGTCGCGCCGTCGCTTGCTGGTGCAGCCTGTTGCGTCAGGTGCGGCTGCATGCGGTGTGCGGCAAGGCCAAATAGCTCCAGGGCGCACGCGAGGAGCGGCTTCAGCCTAGACCGGGCTTTCCCGGTAACGCCAGGTCGCGGCTGATCCCAAAGCAGGGGCAAGAGCCGCTGCTACGACCCGCGACGGCGCCACGATGTGCGATCGAGACGATGTGGGGGGGACTTCAGTCCCGACTGCATGCAGTGTCCGGCGCATCATCTGAGCGCACATAAGCGGCAATGCCGCGACGTCCACCGCTACCGCGTCGGGACTGAAGTCCCTCCCACAATTGACCTCGCTCGCTCTGCGCCGGTCGGTCTATCGATCTTTCCGTAGGCGCGGTTGCAGCCGAGACCGGGGATTCCCGGTAACGCCAGGTCGCGGCTGATCCCAAACAGGGGACAAGAGCCGCTCCTACGGCGGTTTGTGTTGCCTGCGCAACGCGGACGCGCGCTACGCGCTAGAAGTTGCGGGTGAAGCGCACCGTGCCGGTGCCGTCGGCGCTGCGCACCTGCACCACGAAGCGCAACTGGTCGTGGGCGCTGCTGCGCACCGTGCCGACGTAGTCGGTGTAGGCGTCGGTGCGGACCGCGCGCAGCGTCACCGGCTGGCGCTGGCCGCTGAGGTCGGTCGCCACCGCCTCCACCGTGCCCACCGCCGGTGCTTCCTCGCCGCCATGCAGGGTGCGCAGCGCGATCATCACCAACGCGGTGTCGGCCTCGCGGGCGATGCTGTAGCGGCGCGCCACGTTTTCGCTCATCGCCAGGGTGGGCAAGGCGTTGTAGTGCACGCGTAGCGTGCCGAAATCGGCCTGCGCCGGGGTGGCGGCGAGCAGTGTCGCCGGGCGTGGGGTGTCCTGGTCCGAGCAGGCGGCCAGGGCCAAGCACAGCAGCGCAACGGGCAGGACACGCATCGGCGTTCTCCGGGTTGGCGTGGCGAATAACAGGTCGTACGCAGTCGCCCGGGGGGATGTGGACCGCGCGCAGGAACTGCAGTGTACGAGCGGGAGAGGCTGATGCCGAGTAGCGTCCGCGCCCGCCTGGCCGCCGCCGCGCTCAGTCGTCGTTGGCGGCGGACAGGGCACGGCCGCGTTGCGCCGCCGCGGCGATCGCGGCTTCAGTCAGTGCCTCGAAGCCGCCGCGCTGGAAGGTCTCGATCGCGGCCTGGGTGGTGCCGTTGGGCGAGGTCACCCGGCGGCGCAGTTCGCTCGGCGCCTCGCCGGATTCGGTGAGCATGCGCGCCGCGCCGAGCACGGTCTGCAGGGTCAGGGTACGCGCGGTGTCGGCGGGCAGGCCCTGCGCGATGCCGGCCGCTTCCATCGCCTCGACGAGCAGGAAGACATAGGCAGGCCCGCTGCCGGAGACGGCGGTGACCGCATCGATCAGTGCTTCGTCCTCGACCCACACGGTGACGCCGGCGGCGGCCAGCACGCGCTCGGCGTGGGCGCGCTGCCCGGCATCGACGCCGGTGCTGGCGAACAGGCCGGTGACGCCGGCACCGAGCAGGGCCGGGGTGTTGGGCATCGCGCGGACCAGGGCGTGGCCGCCGCCGAGCCAGCGGTCCAGTTGCGCGGTGGTGATGCCGGCGGCGATGGACACCAGCAATGGCCGCTGCGCCTGCGCCAGCGTGGCCAGTTCGGTGCAGACCCCGCGCAGCACCTGCGGCTTGACCGCGAACATCCACAGCGCCGCGCCGTCGGCGGCCTCGGCCGCGGAGGCGACGGCGTGGACGCCGTACTCCGCGAACAGGGCCTCGCGCAGCGCCGCCACCGGCTCGGCCACACGGATGCGGCGCGGATCGGCGCCCTGCCGGACCAGCCCGGCGATCAGGCTGCGCGCCATGTTGCCGCCGCCGATGAAGGCGATGTCGGCGGCGTGGGAATCGGGGAAAGCGGAAGCCATGTGCGCACCGTCGCGAAGAGGGAGCGCCATGGTAGCGGCTGCGCCGCGCCGCGTTGCTGCGGTGCGGCGCAGTCCGGGTCACGCTGCGGAAGAACGCGCCGGCCGCCATGCGGACCGGCGCGACGGACTCAGTTGGACTCGGTGAAGGTGATCGACGGCGTGCTGCCGCCGGCCGTCGAGCAGCTGCCCAGGTTGAGGTTGTTGGTCTCGCCGGTGCTGCCGGCATTGGCCGCGCAGGTCGGGGCGGCGGTGGAGCCGTTGGTGGCGGCCACCTTCACCGTGATCGACGAGCCGGAGTTGAAGTTGGCGCTGGAACCGCCGGCGTTGCCGACCACGTTGAACTCGGCGTCCTTCCACACGGTGGCCAGCTTGACCACGCTGTCCCTGGCGCTGACGCTGTAGGCGGTGCCGTTGTTGGTGAAGGTGATGGTGTCGTTGCCGTTGGCGGTGGCCGAACCGGTCAGCTTGAGGTTGGCCAGTTGCGTGGCCGGCACGTCCGGCGCGCTGACCGCATTGCTGTTGCGGTAGCAGTCCGAACCGCCGCCGCTCATCCAGCCGCTCGGGCAGCTGCTGCCGTAGCCGATCAGCCAGTACTGCATGAACACCGCGGCCTGGCCCTGGGTCTCGTAGTCGGTGGCGTAGACGAACTGCTGCCACACGGTGCAGCCGGAGCGGCCGCCGCAGACGCTGGTGGTGGCGTTGTAGTTGGAGTTGATCTGCAGCGAGTACTCGTTCGGGCCGAGGATGCCGCCGCCGCCGAAGGAGGCCACGCCCACGCCTTTCTCCGAGGTCACGCCGGTCACCTGCGGGAAGCTGCCCACGACCTTGCTGATCAGGCTGCTGGAACGCAGCGCGTAGTCGTAGCCGTTGCCGGTGGTCTCGGTGGCGCCGAACAGGATCTTGTGCGGGATCGGATGCACGCGGCGGGTCAGGGTCTTGCAGACGTCCGTTTGCCACTGCGTATCGGGGAAGTTGGCATGGAAGCAGCCTTCCGCCGGCGTCGGTTGATGCGCCATGGTTTCGCGCCAGGCGGTGCGTGCCTGGACTTCCGCGGGCGACATCATCGCTTCTTCGTTGGTCCAGGCCGGCGTCGCCGTCGGCGCGGCCATGGCCGCGGGGACGTGCAGCAGACCAATGACGCAGGAGGCGAACAGCAATCGGGTGGATGCTTGCATCTGTGACCTCGTTCGAGCCGAGCGCATTCGGCAATGGACTGCGGAGTACCCGCGGTCGGCCGCCATGGAAGCGAAGCGCGTGCGTCTGAAACGTGACTGAATTAACGGTTTGCAACCGTGTCGCATGGTTCAGGAAGCGCTGTCGGCGCGAACCTTTCATTCATCCCGAAATTCTATGGTTTTCAACGAGATCGCCTACGACAGAATTCCGATGTTGGTGAATCGATTTTGAAGCGGCCGTAGACAAATCATCACGGTGTCACGGGCACTGCGGTAATGCGGCGCGGCAGCAGCCGGTTCAGCCGGAAGCGCGCGGACCGCGCGCCCCGAACAGGGCGGTGCCGACCCGCACCATGGTGGCGCCGGCGGCGATGGCGTCGGCGAAGTCGCCGCTCATGCCCATCGACAAGGTGTCGACCTGCGGGTGGGCGGTGCGCAGCCGCGCGAACAGGGCGTGCATGCGCGCGAACGCGTCGATGCGGCGTTCGGCCTCCGGCCACGGCGCGGGAATGGCCATCAGTCCGCGCAGCATCAGCGCCGGCTGCGCGGCGATGGCCGCGGCCAGCACGTCCATGGCGTCGGGCTGGCAGCCATGCTTGCTGGCCTCGTCGTCGATGTTGACCTGGATCAGCACGTTCAGCGGCGCGCGTTCGGGTGCTGCCGCGCGGCCCTTGGCCAGGGCGGCGACCAGCTTGGGCCGGTCCACGGTCTGCACCCAGTCGAACAGCGTCGCCGCCTGTTCGGCCTTGTTCGACTGCAGGTGGCCGATCAGATGCCATTCCAGTCCGGCCGCGGCCAGCGCGGCGATCTTGGCCGCCGCTTCCTGCACGTAGTTCTCGCCGAAGGCGCGCTGCCCCTGCGCGGCCAGCGCCGCCACGGCCTCGGCCGGCTGGGTCTTGGACACCGCCAGCAACTGCGCGTGCGGGCGCCCTGCGGCGTCGGCGGCGCGGTCCATGTCCAGGCGAATCTGTTGCAGCGGAGAGAGGGGCACGGCGGCGTTCCGGCAAAGGGAAGGGCGCTATACTGCCGGCCGGGGAATCATCCTTCCAGTCGCAGCCCAAGGGGAAAAGCAGCGTATGGATATCGCTGAACTATTGGCGTTCTCGGTCAAGAACAAGGCGTCCGACCTGCACCTGTCCGCGGGCCTGCCGCCGATGATCCGGGTCGATGGCGACGTCCGCCGCATCAACATTCCGGCGCTGGACCACAAGCAGGTGCACGCGCTTGTCTACGACATCATGTCGGACAAGCAGCGCCGCGACTACGAGGAATTCCTCGAGGTCGACTTCTCCTTCGAGATTCCCAGCCTGGCGCGCTTCCGCGTCAACGCGTTCAACCAGAACCGCGGCGCCGGCGCGGTGTTCCGTACCATTCCCTCGGAAGTGCTGACCCTGGAAGACCTCGGCTGCCCGCCGATCTTCCGCCAGCTGATCGACCAGCCGCAGGGCCTGATCCTGGTCACCGGGCCGACCGGCTCGGGCAAGTCGACCACGCTCGCCGGCATGATCGACTACATCAACAAGAACGAATACGGCCACATCCTCACCGTCGAGGATCCGATCGAATTCGTGCACACCTCGCAGAAGTGCCTGATCAACCAGCGCGAGGTGCACCGCGACACCCACGGCTTCAACGAGGCGCTGCGCTCGGCGTTGCGCGAAGACCCGGACATCATCCTGGTCGGCGAGTTGCGCGACCTGGAAACCATCCGCCTGGCGCTGACCGCGGCGGAAACCGGCCACCTGGTGTTCGGCACCCTGCATACCAGCTCGGCGGCCAAGACCATCGACCGCATCATCGACGTGTTCCCCGCCGGCGAGAAGCCGATGGTGCGCTCGATGCTGTCCGAATCGCTGCGCGCGGTGATCTCGCAGGCGCTGCTGAAGAAGGTCGGCGGCGGCCGCACCGCGGCCTGGGAAATCATGGTCGGCACCCCCGCCATCCGCAACCTGATCCGCGAGGACAAGGTCGCGCAAATGTACTCGGCGATCCAGACCGGCCAGCAGAACGGCATGCAGACCCTGGACCAGCACTTGCAGGACCTGGTCAAGCGCAGCCTGATCACCCGCAACCAGGCCCGCGAGTACGCCAAGGACAAGCGGTTGTTCGAGTGAGGCCGGGAATCGGGAATAGGGAATCGGGAATGGGAAGAGCAACCGCCCCATCCTTCCCGCTTCCGGATGCCCGCTGCTGCGATTCCCGATTCTCCATTCCCGATTCTCAGCTCCGAAGGAGCCGACCATGAGCACCATCGACTTCACCTCCTTCCTGAAACTGATGGCGCACCAGAAGGCGTCGGACCTGTTCATCACCTCGGGCATGCCGCCGGCGATCAAGGTGCACGGCAAGATCACCCCGATCACGCAGACGCCGCTGACCCCGCAGCAGAGCCGCGATCTGGTGCTGAACGTGATGACGCCGGCGCAGCGCGAGGAGTTCGAGAAGACCCACGAGTGCAACTTCGCCATCGGCGTGGCCGGGGTCGGGCGCTTCCGCGTCAGCTGCTTCTACCAGCGCAACCAGGTCGGCATGGTGCTGCGCCGGATCGAGACGCGCATTCCCAGCGTGGACGAGCTGAACCTGCCGCCGGTGATCAAGACCCTGGCGATGACCAAGCGCGGCATCATCATCTTCGTCGGCGCCACCGGCACCGGCAAGTCGACCTCGCTGGCGGCGATGATCGGCTACCGCAACCAGAACTCCACCGGGCACATCATCACCATCGAGGACCCGATCGAGTTCGTGCACAAGCACGAGGGCTGCATCATCACCCAGCGCGAGGTCGGCATCGACACCGACAGCTGGGAGAACGCGCTGAAGAACACCCTGCGCCAGGCGCCGGACGTGATCATGATCGGCGAGGTGCGCACCCGCGAGGGCATGGACCATGCCATCTCCTTCGCCGAGACCGGCCACCTGGTGCTGTGCACCCTGCACGCCAACAACGCCAACCAGGCGATGGACCGCGTCATCAACTTCTTCCCCGAGGACCGCCGCAGCCAGCTGCTGATGGACCTGTCGCTGAACCTGCGCGGCGTGGTCGCGCAGCAGCTGATCCCGACCCCGGACGGCAAGGGCCGCCGCGTGGCCATGGAGATCATGCTCGGTACGCCGCTGGTGCAGGACTACATCCGCGAGGGCGAGATTCACAAGCTCAAGGACGTGATGAAGGAGTCCACCAACCTGGGCATGAAGACCTTCGACCAGAGCCTGTTCGAGCTGTACCAGGCCGGCGAGATCAGCTACGAGGATGCGCTGCGCCACGCCGATTCGCAGAACGAGGTGCGCCTGCGCATCAAGCTGGCGCAGGGTGGCGACGCGCGCACCCTGGCGCAGGGCCTGGACGGGGTCGAGATCGCCGAGGTGCGCTGAGCCTGGTGGGCGAGCGCAGGGCCGGCCGCAGGGTGCGCCGGTGCGGAACCAGGATCGCGCCGGTTGTCTCGCGTTCCTGTGCGGGTGTCGAGTTTTCAATCAAGCGTCCGTCGTCGGTCCATCGTGGACGCGTCAGCCGAAGGGAGGGAAGCCGCCATGAACGAACTGCCTGAAGTGCTTTGGTCGAACGAGCCGCATGCCGGCGACTACATCAATTCCGTGGCGGTGTCCGACGATGGCAATGTCATCGTCGCCGGCACCTTCTTCCACGATTACGGCGATACGACGCAGACGTCCGGGCTGGACGCAGTGCCTGTCGAGCAGCGCAAGGTCTTCGAGCGTATCGCGCCTGCTGCCACGCGCAGCGACGTCGGCAACGATCAGCAAGGGTGTTACGGCACCTACGCCTGGGATGGGGCCGGCAACCTGCTGCTGAAGAAGGAATTCGAAGGCTGGCAGGGCGTGTACTGGGTCGATGTCGCGGGGGACGGGGGCACCATGGCCAGCTGCGGCTGGAAGAGCCAGCAACCGTACGCCGGCTTCATCGGTGCCTGGGCGGTCTCGGGCGGGAAGGAATTGCTGTCCTATGCGCTCCCCGGTCGCGGCAACATGGTGTCGCTGGACGCGCGTGGGCAAACGTTGCTGGCCGGGGCCGAGCAGGGCTATCTGTTCTGCCGCGAGGGCGACGCGTCCTTCGGTGCGCCCGTGTGCATCGCGCTGAGCGCCGGCGGCACCGGCGACAGCGCTGACAGCGTCATCGCCACCGGCCTCGCCGCCGATGGCACGATCGGACTGGTGGCCAGCGCACAGGGCGAGATCATCCTGTTCTCGATCGCAGCGGGACAGCCGGGGACGCTGACGCGTTGGCAGTTGCCCAAGCAGGCCCGCGTCCATGCCGCGGCGCTGTCGGGCGATGGCCGTCGCGCCTATGCCGGCGCCAGCGACGGCACGCTGTATGCGTTCGACGTGGCGGCGTTCCAGAAAACGCCTGGGCCGGCCTGGACCGAGACGGTGCCCGAGGGCGCCACCACCATCTACGGGGTGGCCTGCGATCGCGCTGGCAACAAGGCCGCGATCGCCGGCAATCTCAAGGGCGGTGGCGTCGTCGCCGTGTACGCCGATGCCGGCACCGCCGCGACGCTGCAGTGGACCGCGCACAGCGCGCACTCGCCCAACTGCCTGGCGTTCGACCCCGACGGGCGCTGGCTGGGGCTGGCCGATGGCCATCCCGATGGGACGCCCGGCGGGTTCACCCTCTGGAACGCGGTCGACGGCACGGCGCTTTGGTCCTATGGCACGGACAACATGAGCTGGCCGATCCGTCTGAACAGCGGTGCCACCGTGGTGGTGGGCGGCAGCGACGACGGCTCGGTCACCGCCTTCGTCGGCCCCGGTTCGGCGATCGGCCGTGGCCGTGCGGAGTCGGATGGATGACAGGCCGGGACGCCGAGGCGCCGTTTGGTACGCGCGTCGCGGCGCCGCGCCGTCCCGGCGCGCTGCTGGCGCTGTCGGCGGTACTGGTGGTGGCATGGCTGGCGGTCTTCGAGTTGGCGCGGGTCCTGGGTTATCAGCCGCATGCGAGCCTGTGGTTCCCGCCGGTGGCGGTGACGCTGGCCACGTTCATGGTGCTGGGCTGGCGCGGTGCGCCGGCGATCGCCATCGCCTGCATGCTGGCCACGCTGCTCAGCTTCTATCGCACCAGCGGCCATCCCGTCGTCCCCGGTCGGGCGGTGCTGGGATACGCGCTGTTGTTCACCGCCCAGCAGTTCTGCGTCTGGGGCGGGCTGGCCTGGCTGCTGCGCCTGGTCGGCCGCTGGGTGTCCTCGAGCAGCCTGCCACGTGTGGTCACCTGCTTCATCCTGGGGGGCGGGGTGGCGTCGCTGCTGTCTGCCTGCCTGGGCGGCGCGGGGCTGGCCGTCACCGGCGCCATCGACTTGCCGAGCATGCTGGCGCAGTTGATCCCGTGGGCGATCGGCGACTACGCCGGCCTGCTGGCGCTCGGCCCGCTGGCGATCGTCGGGGTGCTGCGCCTGGCCGAGTGGCTGCAGATCGTGCCGCAGCCGGGTATCCCGCGCCTGTCGGGGATGGTCGCGCCGGCCGGAAGCGTCTCTGCCTATCTGGTCAAGCTCGCGTTGCTGCTCGGCGTCACCCTGGCGGTGATGGCGCTGGCGGCGGCGTTGCCGCGGCAGCCGGCCGTGGTGTTCGCGCTGTTCGTGGTGGTGGTGATCCAGTTGTGGATCGTGCATACCCACGGGATGCTGCAGGCGCTGGTGGCGATCGCGGCCTTCAGCCTGCTGATTGCCGTGGCCACGCCGTTGCTGCGGCTCGAGGCGCAGGCGCTCGCGCTGCAGTTCGCCATGATCAGCCTGGCGGCGAACAGCTACTTCGGCCTGGCCGTCCCCGGGCTCTATGCCGACAACACGCGGCTGCGCCATGCGCTGGTGCGCGATCCGGTGACCGCGGCGCTGTCGCGCACCGGATTCCTGGAGCAGGTGCTCAACGATCTGCAAGTGGCCGCGCAGGACCCACGTCCGCTGGCGGTGATCGTCGCCGACATGGACAACCTCAAGGCGATCAACGACCAGTTCGGACATGCCGCCGGGGATGCGGCCCTGCGCGCCTTCGTCAAGCGCTGCCGGCGTTGCCTGCGACCGGGCCAGTTGCTGGGGCGCCGGGGCGGGGACGAGTTCGCGCTCTACCTGCCGCTGACCACGCCGGAGAGGGCGCAGGGGCTGATCGACGCGCTGCGCGGTGCGCTTGCCAAGCCCGGCGACGACGACGGATTCGCGACCGCACTGTCGGCCAGCTTCGGCCTGGCCCTGTGCCACCGCCGGGATCTGGACGCGGAGGCGCTGGAGGAGCTTCTCGAACGCGCCGATGCAGAAATGTACGCGGACAAGCGGCAGCGCCGCGCGGTGGCTGTGCGCTGAGGGTTCCGCTTGTCCCGTCGGGAGGAGTTGCCAGCAGGGGCGGATGAGGGGAGGGCGAAGCCTCGTGGTCTTGGTTCGGCGGGACGCTTCGCGCCGTACCCTCACCCCAACCCCTCTCCCGAGGGGAGAGGGGCTTTGCTGTTCCTTCTCCCCTCGGGAGAAGATGCCCCGAAGGGGCGGATGAGGGTACGGGCGAAGCCTCGTAGATCAAGCCAGCGCGTCGCTTAGCGCCGGACCCTCACCCCAACCCCCGCTTCGCGCCCCGGCCCGCGCTTGCGGCGCGGGCGCTCCAGGGTGCGCGCGCCAGTGGCGCGCAGGCCGCACCCTGTCGCCCCGGTGGGAGAGGGGCTTTAGCTGTTCCTTCTCCCCTCGGGAGAAGGTGCCCCGAAGGGGCGGATGAGGGTACGGTGAGCCAGAATGTCGCCCATGCAAACAGACAACCCCTACGCCGCTCCCGTCGCCACGCTGCCCGACACCGAGAGCGCTGCGGCACCCGCCGACCCGCTGTCCACGCTGTTCGCGCCCTCGGCGGCCAAGCTTGCGCTGCTGTGCGCGACCAGCTTCGGCTGGTATGCGCTGTACTGGTTCTACCGCAACTGGCGCGCCTTGCGCCTGCTGTCCGGGCGACGACGCATCTCGCCGGTGTGGCGCTCGGTGTTCTCGCTGCTTTGGGTATTCGGCTGCTTTCGCGGGCTGGAACGCATCATCGGCGCGCAGCGTGGCGCACTGGTCGGCTGGCTGGGGCCGGCGTTGGCCTATGTCTGCCTGAGCCTGCTCGGCGTGTGGCCCTCGGCACTGTCGTTGTTGACGCTGCTGACCTGGACGCCGGTCCTGCTGGTCAACCAGCGCCTGGCGCGATTCAAGCAGGCGCGCGGCTTGCCGCAGAGCCCGGCCGAGCGCTTCACTGCCTGGACTTGGGCGTGGCTGGCGATTGCCGGGCCGTTGGCGCTGCTGGTGATGATCACGATGATGAGGGCGGTGACCATCGGCCACTCCATCGACATCGATCTGCCGCAGCGATAGGTCACGAACGCCAGGCGGAATCGGGGAGGCCACAGGGTCGGTATCCGGCGTCGACACGCGGCAGGGACGATCCGCTGCGAGTCTTCAAAGTTTCATATGCAACCACCGCCCGCTTGGTGTCTAATACCGCCCCCCACGCTGTGCCCCCTCCCGTGAGCCTTCCCGATTCCGATCTGCGTCCGGACCTGGACCCGTTGCCCGACGACGGCACCGTCGTCACCGCCGGACCGCTGACCCCGCCGCCGGATTCGGCCGGCACCGTGCAGGATGCGCGCGCGCTGCGCCACAGCGTGGCCGAGGACGTGCAGGGCATGCTGCTGGCGACCCTGGTGGCCTCGCTGGGGCTGGCGGTGTTCGCCCACGGCGGGCTGATGATCGGCGGCATGGCCGGCGTGGCCTTCCTGCTGCACTATGCGCTTGGCTGGAACTTCGGCCTGATGTTCGTGCTGGTCAACCTGCCGTTCTATTGGCTGGCAGTGCGGCGCATGGGCTGGGAATTCACTCTCAAGACCTTCGTCGCGGTCGCCGCCTGCGGCCTGCTGACCGACCTGCTGCCGCGCTGGGCGCAGTGGGCGACGATGACGCCGCTGTTCTCGGCACTGGTCGGCGGCGCGCTGGTCGGCCTGGGCATCCTGTTCTTCATCCGCCACCGCGCCAGCCTCGGTGGCGTCGGCATCCTCGCGGTCTACCTGCAACGCAGCCGCGGCTGGAGCGCGGGCAAGGTGCAGATGAGCTTCGACGCGGCGCTGATGGCGGTGGCGTTCTGGCTGCTGGCGCCGCAGCAGGTGCTGTACTCGGCGATCGGTGCGGTGGTGCTGAGCCTGGTGCTGATGTTCAACCACCGCGCCGGCCGCTACATGGGCGTGTGAGGTCCGCCGCCGGTCGCCGTCGCGCGATCGGCGACCCGTGCGTCGCAGCAGGCAGGGGTTCCTTGCGGTGGCGCGAACGTCGCGCGATCTGCACGTACCGCATCTGCTCATGCATGACATGCCTGCACTGCCTGCAGGCCAACGACGCATTGTCGCGCCGTGCTGCGCGCGACAGCCGCCGCGCTGCACGGCAACTGTCTACGGAATCTCCGCGGTGTCTACGAAACAGCCTTGCTGTCCAAGTGTGACGCAGCGCATGCTGCTGTCGAAGAAAGGATGAGTGCGCACGGACGGCGCAACGCGATCGCGGGGAGCGCGATCCCACCTGCATGACGTTCACCACGATGTTCGACGCCGCGCCTGCGCGGCGGCGCGGCGCTGCCTGTCCGGCGCGCCGCGACGGCTGCCGGCGCTTACAGCTTTTCCACGGAACGAGGGGCAGTGCGATGAAACGTGCGATGGGATTCGCAGCATTGGTCTGTGTGGTGGTCGCGGCGTGCTCTGCCGTGAATCCTGGGTCGGGATCGAAGCCCGGCAGCAGTGGCGGGACGGTCACGCCGACACCTGCACCCGGGGCCGGGCCGGGGCCGATGCCGAGCGCATCGAGCTGCGCGCCACCGGCGGCGCCAGCGCCCTCGTGGTTCCCGCATGCGCAGACGCCGGCACCGGATTCGGCCGGCTTCCAGTCCAGCAGCAATTGCGCCTTCCATCAGTGGTCGTGGAATGCCTTCCTGTGGCTGACCCAGGACGTGGGCGGGCAGCCGCGTTTCCTGACCATGCCCAGCGACGGCATCGGTGGCGTCGCCAAAGGCGTCCTCGATCCGCTGATCGGTCGCTCGCAGCAGGCGCGCACGGTGGAGCTGATCGATCAGGCAGGCCCGGACGGCGTGCTGGTGGATCGGCATGGGCGCGCGGTCTATTACTCGATCCATTCCAACGATGTGTTCGGCCAGTTCATCGCCAGCAATCACCTGCAGGATCCGAAGGCGTTGCGCGCCTTCGATCCGAAGGCGGCATTCCCGGTCGGCAGCATGACCCTGAAGGCGGCGTGGAAAGTGGTGCAGCCGGGCGAGGACGTGTCCACGTTCTATACCCGCCAGGCGCAGATCGCCAAGCTGGGCATGCGCAAGGGCAAGATCATCGCCACCGGCGACACCGAAACCCAGACCGTGGCGCTGGTCGGCTTCCACATCGGCGGCACGGTCGCCGGCCATCCGGAGATGATCTGGGCCACGTTCGAGCACCGCGACAATGCACCGGATGTGGACACGTCGCTCAATCCGGGCCAGCCCGTCTCCGACAAGGACTGGACCTTCTACAAGGCCGGTACCCCGATCGAACAGTGCAACGTCAACGCCGCCGGTGCCGGTGCGCTGACCTTGAACGCGCAGACCCAGACCCTGAGCCCGGTGACCCAGGTCTGCCGCATGGTGCCGTACGGCGGGCAGAAGCCGTGCCCGCTGGGATCCAAGGACTGCAACATTCCCAACATCAAGTCGATCAACGCCTCGGTGCAGGCGCAGTTGAACGACGTGTGGAAGAACTACTTCGAGGTCGGTGCGATCTGGTTCGTGGCCAAGGATGCGTTGGCGCCCAACTGCACGTTCCAGCCGGGTTCGGCCCTGGAATGCATTCCCTCGCCGACACCCGAAGGTGCGCCGCCGCTGCTCACCGGCTCGATCAAGCTGTCCAATTCCACCATCGAGACCTTCACCCAGGTGCAGAGCACGCAGAACAACTGCTTCGCCTGCCACAACACCACCCAGGTGATTTCGCCCGATCCGCGCGCGCAGTCGTTGCCGGGGCTGAACGTCAACATCAGCCATGTGGTGATCAACGACTACTTCCAGGCGCAGTTGCCGCAGAAGGCCCCACCGGCGGCGCGGCCGGCCACGCCGCGCTGAGGCGCGCCCCTCTCATCCGGATCAGGAGCAAGTCACCATGACCAGCAACGTGTTTCGCGTGCATCCGGCAATCGGCATCGGCCGCGTTGGCGACAGCCAGGAGTTCTATCTCGCACCGGTGACCGCGGCCGGCACCCGCGGTGCCGACGGGCTGATGGGCGGGCTGCCGGTGCAGCCCGGCACCGAGTCCACGCCGATCACCGCCGAGCAGTTCCGCGACGCCGCCGGCAACGTCAAGCGCCAGGCCGCGCGCTTCCACATCTATGCCTACCCCAGCGGCAGTTCCGGCACGTATCCCAACGGCGGCGGCGTGCGCGTGGACGTCGGCAGCACGATCGACGGCAAGACGGTCAAGGACATCGTCTGGACCGTGCATCTGGCCAACAAGAAGCTCAACAACTACTCGACGGTGAGCCAGGGCGGCCAGTTTCGCGGCATCGGCGCCTACGAGGAGCCCGGGCTGCTGGAACTGCGCAACCCGAACTATCCCGATGCCGCAAATCCCAGCGATCCCAACGATCCGACACGGTTGCGGCAGTTGGTGATCGATGCAGGACCGCGCGCGCTCAGCGCCGCCGCGGCGGGCAGCGCCGTGGTTGGCTTCGACATGACCAGCACCGCCAGCTACGCCGATGCCAGCGGCACGATCCACCCGCAGCCGGCCTATCCGGTCAGCTTTCCCTCGATGTTCCATACGCTGCACGAACCGCTCGGCAAGCTCGATTCGTTGGGCGACATGCGCGTGGAGGCCAACGGCGCGCTGATCGTGGCCGGCGGCTTCGCCCGCACCTCGGCGGTGATCGGGGCCGATGGCAGCTATCCGCCGCTGGAGGACGCGACCGAGAACGGCCTGTGGTACGACGACGCGGCCGATGGCCCGGTCAATGCCGTGCTGATCTTCAACGACGGATCCACCGCCAGCGTGCAGGGTGCCTGGTACGTCACCGGCGATCCGGGCTATGCGCCGCAGACCCGCAACGTGGTGTCCACCTGGGACGACGTCTACGACGTGTGGGTGCGCGCATTGGGTCTGGTGCCGTCGCTGTACGCCAACAACGCATTCGTCGCCACCTACCAGCCGTCCTTCAGCGACGACATCCAGCCGATCTTCCACGCGGCGATGCTGCAGCGCTGGAACACCAATCTGCCGTCGGGAGCGGTCAAGGGCCACGACATGATCGGGCAGATCCAGCCCACCGACGATCCGAGCGCGAAGATTCCCAACCTGAAGACGCTGATCCGCGACCCGGCCTCCGCCGCCGACACCGAGACCGGCTCGCCGATGATGCCGCTGTCGCTGGGCGATGCGCAGAAGAGCTTTCTCAGCGTCAGTTCCACCCAGTACTTCCTGCTGAGCCAGTGGCACGGCAAGAACTACGTGCAGGGCGGCGCACCTGTGCTGGGCCCTGGCGAAGCGCTGGACCGCGTCACCCTGCAGAACTGCCTCGGCGGCCGCTACAGCCCGGGCATCGAGGTATCGTTCCCGATCCGCGACGTGAACCTCTACGTGCAGGACTGGAAGGCCCAGGATTGCGGACCGTTCCGCATCAACCAGGCGCCGCTGGACTACAGCAAGGCGAATCAGGGCAGCGCGTTCCTGAGCTTCGGCTATGTGCCGCTGCAGCAGCACCTGGTGGAGCCGGGCGACCTGTCCAAGTTCATGTCTGTGCCCTGGCACACCGACTACAACTCCTGCGCCACCCATCTGCCCGATCCCAATCCGGGGCAGCAGACCGTCAATCCGAACAACACCTTGTTCTGGTCGTGGCCGGCCGAGCGGCCGTTCGCGGTCTACCCGGCTGCGCTGTGCCAGGTCGACCCCGACGACGACACCTGGTACCTGGGGCCGCAGGTCTATTCGGTGCGTGGCGAAGGCACCGACAGTCCGTATCCGACCAGGGCCGGACGCTTCCAGGCGTACGCGGACTTCGTCGCCAACTGGTCCAAGGTCGGCTTCGTCATCAGTGGCGCGCAGATCGCGCAGGTTTCCGGCAAGCCGCCGTACCCGGCCGAGCTGTTCCTCGAAGTGGCGAGCCAGTTCGATCCGGGCCAGGACTTCGTGGCGCCGTGGCCGATGGCGAACATGCCGGTCGATCCGAAGGTGTGATGAGCACGCACCTCGGGAGCATATGGACGTCTCTGGACGGGACACGCCGATGAGCGCGCACGACCGCTGCGCCGTCGCCATCGTCGGCGGCGGCGCGGCCGGCTGCGCCACGGCGCTGGCGCTGGCCGCGCGCGGGGTCGAGGACGTGGTCGTGGTCGACATGGGCCGCGCCGCAGGCTGGCGGCTGGGCGAGGCGCTGGCGCCGACCGCCAGTGCGGCGCTGCAGCGGCTGGGCGTGTGGGACGCGTTCCTGGCGCAGCGGCCGCTGGCCTCGGCCGGCAGTTGCGCCAGCTGGGGCCGGCCGGAGTTGGGCTACAACGATTTCATCGTCGCCGGCCACGGCAAGGGCTGGCACGTGGACCGCGCCGCCTTCGACGCGATGCTGGCCGCGGCGGTGCCGGCGCAGGGCGGCACGCTGCTGCGCGGCCTGCGTCTGGGCGCGGTCGGTCGCGCCGCCGATGGCGATCACGTGCTGGAACTGCACGAAGAGCAGGGCGGCGTGCGCCGGCTGCGCGCCGGGTTCCTGGTGGACGCCAGCGGCATCGCCGCCGCGGCAGTGCGGCGGCTGGGCGTTGCCCGCAACGAGGTGGATTGCCTGGCCTTCGTCGCCGGTGTGTTCGCGCTGGAGCAGGCCGAGGCGATTCCGTCGCAGGCCTTGCTGGAGGCCTGCGCCGACGGCTGGTGGTATGCGGCGAAGTTGCCGCATGAGCGCTTGATGCTGGCCCTGGCGCTGGAGCCGCGCCGGCAACGTCAGTACCTGGACCGCGACGTGTGGCTGGCGGCGGCGCAACAGACCCGGCATGTCGCGCAGTGGTTGGCGCAGGGCGCGGCGTGCGCACCCGAGGCCGATGGCCTGATCGCCGCACTGGGGCCGTCGGCGATTCTCAGCCGCGTGGTGGGCGCCGACTGGTTGGCAGTGGGCGACGCGGCCAGCGCCTACGATCCGCTGACCGCGCACGGCATCGTCAAGGCCCTGCAGGACGGCGAGGCCGCCGCGCACGCACTGGCAGCGCATCTGCAGGGCGCCGGCCCGGCGCCGCTGGCGGCGTACCAGGAGGGCGTGTTCGCGCGCTTCCGCGCCTACCTGCGCGAACGCGTGGCGCTGTACGCGCGCGAGCGGCGTTGGGCGCAGGCGCCGTTCTGGCAGGCGCGGCTGGCGGGGTGATGCCGACCGACACGCCGTGCGCGAGCGGTAGAGGACGCCGGCGCTCAGATCCCTTCAACGCCAACCACTTGCCGGCGGTATTGGGTTGCCACCGGCGCTATCCGTGCTCGCGTGCCAACGCCGCCGTTTCCGGCGTGACCCAGCGGGGGCGCATTTCCGTTGCATCGCGCGCGAGCCGGTGGCGACCGATCCGCGGTGATCCGCCCACGTTCACTGCGCGGGCGGTGCCGCCGCGGTCAGCCTGACGCTGCTGCGCTCGCGCTTGGACAGCAGCGGCAAGGTCACCGCCTGCTCGCCGGGCGCGGCGTACAGCCACAGCGCACAGCAGGCAGCGTAGGAGGTCAGGTTGCTGCTGCGGAAGGCGACGATGCTGGCGCTGTAGCAATCCGATCCGTGCCGCAGGCGTATGTCGGCGACGTAGTCGAACGTATAGTGACCTGGCCCGTGCCACGGCCATTGCGCGCGTTCTTCAGGGTCGCTGGTCGCTGCTGGAACCGGGCAGCGCGCGTCCGGGTTCGGTCGGCGTTGCCGGCCCTGTGCGTCGAAACCGAGGCGCTGCAACTCCCGGTCCGCGACCGCGCGCAGTTGCGGGTGCTGCGTCAGCCAGCGTGCGGCGTCCTGCTCTTCGGTCGTGGCGTCCGCAGTATCTGGCGCAGGCGCCAGCGTATGCCGATAGCGGTAGCGCACCTGCAGCACGCGGGAGCTGCTGTGCTCTTGCGGCAGCGGCGATAGCGGGCGCGACAGCGTCAGCGTGTCCTGGAAGTAGTCGCCGTCGCGATAGGCGGCATAGCTGCGGCCGTCGATGCGCAGCCAGTACAGGGTCTGATCGCTGCCGCGGCCGTTGATGCTGAAGGTGCCTGTCGCCGGCGCTGTGTCGGGTGCGGTGTTGGGTAGGGCAAGGAAGCCGTGTACGGGGTCGCGGCGCAGCACCGTGATCTCGGTGAACAGGCCAGTGCCGCCGACATAGGATGTGATCACCAGATCGCGTTGCCCGTCTTCGTCCAGATCGAGCAGGGTGTAGTGGTCGTCGCCGTTTTCGGAAACGTCGTCCTGCGCGGTGCCGGCGTCACCCAGGTATGTGCGCACCGCTTGCCATTCGTCTGCGGTGACGCCGGCCGGTTGCACGAGTGGCGCGGCTGCGGCGCCCGCTGCGGCGAGGTCGAAGCTCACGCCAGTGGTGTCCTCATGGCGCTGTAGCACCGTGTCGATCGGCGTGGGGTTGCTGGCCGGTTCGGCTTCGATCTCGCGGCGCAGTTGCTCGAGTACCTGCGGCAGCGTCGCCGTCCCGGGGGCGGCCGCATGCGCGGGCGCCGGGCATGCGGCCAGTGCGAGCAGCGCCGCCGTCGCCCACGATGTCGGCCGTATCCGTGGCATCCACCGTGGTGCGGCGGCGAAGCGTGCAGGCGCAGCAGGCGCTGTGGCGCCGCTCACGCGCTGCGCATCCACGGCGGATTCAGCTGCACGATGCGCGCGAACGCCGGGCAGTCTTCGCGGTGCGCGCCGGGCAGGTAGCCCAGGCTCATCAGGAACTCGCCGGTGATCTCGCCGCCGGTGAAGCGGAAGGTGCGCTTGAACAGCTTGATCCACTCGGCCTTGCTGCGCGGATGCTGCGCGTCCAGCCACGCGGCGAAGCTGCCGTGGCTGGACCGCAGGCGCTGGATCACCTGCGCGTTGTAGATCGCCGCCTGCACCTTGAGCCGGTTGCGGATGATCCCGGCATCGCCGAGCAGGCGCAGCACGTCGGCCTCGTCGAAGGCCGCCACCGTGTCCACGTCGAACCCGGCGTAGGCGGCGCGGAAGCCGGCGCGCTTCTTCAGCATCAGTTCCCAGCTCAGCCCGGCCTGGTTGATCTCCAGCACCAGCCGCTCGAACAGGTCGGCTTCGGCGCGTTGCGGCACGCCGTACTCGTGGTCGTGGTAGTGGCCGTGCACCGGGTGCCCGGGGGCGATATCGCAGTAGCTGCTCATGCGGCGGGTATCCGTCAGTCGATCTGGTCGTTGGGGTCGGCGGGGTACAGCTCGGTCCGCTGGGTGCCGGGCAGTTGCAGGTCGGGCCAGCGCCGCGGCAGCACCTGCAGCTTGCCGTCACGCAGTGCCTGGTACAGCGCCTCGGCGTTGTCGCCGTGGCGCGGGAAGAAATGCGTCCGCGCCACGTCGCGCCAGCCGCTGCCCGGGTCGGTGTGGATCCGGCATTCGACGCCGTAGCCGGCGCTGGCATTGCACAGCAACACGTCGTCGTGGCCATCGCCATCCAGGTCGCGGCGCAGCGCCACGCACTGCGCGCCCTCGCGCCGGCAATTGCCGTCCTCGATCTTGCCGGCCAGCAGCGCCTGCCACCAGGCGGCGTCGGGCTCGGCGCTGCCGGCGGCCGGCACGATGCGCTGGCGCACCTGCAGCGGATCGTCGCTGCGCGGCGTTTCGTCGTCCTCGTCGCCCCAGCGCTGCTGGCGCTGCAGCATCCGCTGCAGGCGTTCGCGCTGCACCGGGTCGTCGGCGAACGCGGGCACCTCGCGCAGCGCCTGTACCGCGCGGTAACCGCGGCGGCCGCTGTCGAAGCGCAGGTAGGCCAGGTCCAGTTGCGCCGCGCTGGTGCGGCCATCGGCCAGGCGCTGCAGTTGGTCGCCGACGACCAGGCGGTAGGGGTCCAGCAACGGCGAACTGGTCGCCAGCGCCAGGCCGATCACCACCCACGACAACACCCGGTTCACCGGCGCCAGCGGCTGCAGCCAGCGTGCGCCCGGGCGCAGCACCGCCCAGGCATAACCGCATGCGTAGCCGCAGGCGACCACCGCGACCAGCACCCCGGCAAAGCGCTCGGTACTCCAGCCGTACTGCCCGATGCGCAGCCACAGCGCGTACAGCGCCAGCCCCGCGTACAGCGGCAGGCTCAGCAGCCCGGCGTCGATCACCCGTTGCAGCCAGGCCGAGTAGGGCGCGTCGGCGGTGCCGTCCTGGTACACCGCATTGACGAAGACCACCAGCGTGGCCACCACCGCGATCAGGATGCTGGCCGCAGCCCGGGTCTCCCACAGCGGCTGCAGGCCGGTGAACGGCAGGCTCAGCGCGAACAGCACCGCCACGAACGCCAGCAGCGGCAGCAATCCGGTGCAGATCGCGAACAGGATCTGCCGCATCACCTGCACCGCACGCTGCTGGGTGCGGCCGATCAGGATGCCCAGGCCGAACATGGTGCCGGTGGCCAGGTAGACGAAGGCGGTCTGCCGGAACAGGTCGCGGAACAGGGTCAGCTTGACCAGCGCGAACAGCGCGCCCCACAGCCACAGCACCAGCCAGCAGATCCCCACGAACAGCAGCGCCAGCGCCAGGGTCAGCGCGTTCTGCCAGGCATGCTCGAACAGGTCGCGGTACGGCGCCTGCCAGCGCCCGTGCCGCAGCCGGCACTGCAGCCACGGCAGCAGCACGAACATCGCCAGCGCCACGGTCGCAGCGAACGGGCCCAGCACCTGGCCGGCGCGCAGGCCGGGCGCGCCGGTGGCGTTCCACACCGCCCAGGCGGACAGGGCCGCCACCAGCACCGCCACCGCGATGGTGTGCTGCCACAGGCGCAGCGCGCCCAGGTGCCGCACCGACAGCAGGGTCATGGTCGGCACGGTCAGCACCAGGGTGTACCAGCACACCTGACCGCCCAGGGAGCCGAACGGCCACAGGCCGCGCTCGGCGCCGCGCTGCGCCAGGTACAGCAGCGCGCCCTGCAGCAGGGCCACCAGCACGATGAAGGCGCGGGTCTGGCGTGGCAGGTCGGGGGGCGTGTCCATGCGTGCGTGCTCCTGGGCGACCGGTCGCGGCCGCGGTCGGGCGGATTATGGCAGCCCGCCGCAGCCCGGGCAGCGCGCACGCGGGAGGGACGATAGAATGGGGCCATGTCCGCTTTGCCCACGCCTCTGGCCAACCAACTGCTGATCGCGCTGCCGGCGCTGTCCGATCCCAACTTCGCCCGCAGCGTGGCGCTGATCTGCCAGCACGACGAGAACGGCGCGATGGGCGTGGTGGTCAACCGCGCCTCCGAATACACCCTGGGCGAAGTGCTGGAGCAGATGGGCATCGAGACCATCGACGCCACGCTGCGCGAGCAGGTGGTGCTCAGCGGCGGGCCGGTGCATCCGGAGCGCGGCTTCGTCATCCACGACGGCGCGCACGGCTGGGATTCCAGCCTGGCGTTCGCAGACGGCCTGTACCTGACCACCTCGCGCGACGTGCTCGAGGCGATGGCGCGCGGCGAGGGGCCGCGCAACGCGGTGGTCGCGCTGGGCTGCGCGGGCTGGGGCGCCGGCCAACTGGAGTACGAACTGGGCGAGAACAGCTGGCTGACCGCGCCGGCCGATGCCGAACTGCTGTTCGAGCTGCCGCTGGAGCGGCGCTGGCAGACCGCGGCCGGGCGCATCGGCGTGGACCTGTTCCGCCTCACCGACTACAGCGGGCATGCCTGAGTCCGGCCTGCCTGCGCCTGGCGCGTCCGCGCCCGCCAGCGCCGCGCCCGCGACGATCCGCCGCGACGGCACCGTGCTCGGCTTCGACGTCGGCCACCGCCGCATCGGCGTGGCCGTCGGCAGTTATTTCGGCAACGGCGCGCGCGCGCTGGCGGTGATCGACGTGCATGCGCAGGGGCCGGACTGGCTGGCGCTGGACCGCCTGCATGCCGAATGGCGGCCGCACGGCCTGGTGGTCGGCGATCCGCTCACCCTCGACGGCGCCGACCAGCCCAACCGCAAGCGCGCGCACGCCTTCGCCCGCGAACTCGGCGCGCGCTACCGCCTGCCGGTGGTGCTGGTCGACGAGCGCTCCAGTTCGGTCGAGGCCGCGCAACGCTTCGCGGTGGACCGCGCGGCCGGCCGCAAGCGCCGCCGCGACGCCGCCGCGCTGGATGCGGTGGCCGCCGCGGTGATCGTGGAGCGCTGGCTGGCCGCGCCCGACGACGCCATTCCCCCTCCCTGATCCACTGCCCGGACCCGCCATGACTGATCCGCAACTCGATTCGAACGGGCGCCTGCGCCACCTGCTGACCCTGGAAGGGCTGCCGCGCGCGACCCTGCTGCAACTGCTGGACCGCGCCGGGCAGATCCGCGACGCGGCGGTGGGCCGGGTCGGCAAGCGCAACGTGCTGGCCGGCACCGCGGTGTGCACGCTGTTCTTCGAACCGTCCACGCGCACCCGCAGTTCTTTCCAGCTGGCCGCGCAGCGGCTCGGCGCCGACGTGCTGAACTTCGACGCCTCCACCTCGTCCACGCGCAAGGGCGAGACCGCGCGCGACACGCTGAAGAACCTGGAAGCGATGGGCGTGCGCGGCTTCGTCGTGCGTCACCCCGAGGACGGCGCGGTGGAGCGTCTGGCCGAGGCGGCGGGCGAGGGCACCGCGCTGATCAACGCCGGCGACGGCCGCAGCGCGCATCCCACCCAGGGCCTGCTCGACATGCTGACCCTGCGCCACGCCAAGGGCGGCGATTTTTCCAAGCTCAAGCTGGTCATCGTCGGCGACGTCAAGCACTCGCGGGTGGCGCGCTCGGACCTGCACGCGCTGCGTACCCTCGGGGCCGGCGAAGTGCGCGTCTGCGGCCCGCGCGCGCTGCTGCCCGACGACGACACCCTGGACGGCTGCGTGGTCGGCGAGGACTTCGACGCCATGCTCGATGGCGTGGACGCGGTGATGATGCTGCGCCTGCAGCGCGAGCGCATGGAGGAAGGCCTGGTGACCTCGCTGGAGGACTACCACGGCCAGTACGGCCTCACCGCCGAGCGACTGCGCCGCGCGTCCAAGGACGCGGTGGTGCTGCATCCGGGCCCGATCAACCGCGGCGTGGAGATCACCGACGAAGTCGCCGACGGCGCGCAGTCGTGCATCCTGCGCCAGGTCGCCAACGGCGTGGCGGTGCGCATGGCGGTGCTGGAGACCTTGCTGGGCTGAGCCCGGCGCGCGTCACCCTGCCGTCGTAGGAGCGGCGCTTGTCCCCTTCAGGGATCAGCTGCGATGGGCCTTCCCGGTAGCGCCCATCGCGGCTGAAGCCGCTGCTACGCGGCCTTGCCGAGCATCCGCTGCCGAAGGTGGCGAACGGCACATTCGCGCCACCCCCAATCGGCCTACCATCGGCGGCGATCCTCCCCACGGACGCCACCATGATCCTTGTCCTGCGCCGCGCTGCGTTCGCCGCGGCTTGTGTTTCCCTTGTCGCCGCCGCCCAGGCCGATGCCGCCACTACCGCCGCCGCGGATGGTGCCGGCACCTACGATCCGCAGGCGCTGTTCGCACCGCTGCAGTTGCCGCAGCCGGCCAACGCCTACCGCAGCGGCGGCGGCGTGCCCGGCCCGCAGTACTGGCAGAACCGCGCCGACTACGACCTGCACGCCACCCTGGAACCGGCCACGCACACGCTGCGCGGCCAGGAGACCATCACCTACAGCAACCGCAGCCCGGACACGCTGGACGTGCTGTGGCTGCAGCTGGACCAGAACCTGTACCGCAGCGATGCCCGCGCCCGCAACTTGCGCGCCGCGCGTGCCGACCGGCCCGCGCCGCAGAGCACCGAGGGCTACCGCATCGCCAAGGTGGAACTGGAGCAGGGCGGCAAGCGCGTGGCGGCCACCTTCCTGATCGACGACACGCGCATGCGCGTGGATCTGCCGCAGCCGCTGGCCAGCGGCAAGGCGCTCAAGCTGCACATCGACTACGCCTACACCGTGCCCGGCACCTGGGGCGGCCGCACCGCGGTCACGCCCACCCCCGACGGCGACATCTACGAGATCGCGCAGTGGTATCCGCGCATGGCGGTGTACGACGACCTGCGCGGCTGGGACACCCAGCCCTACCTGGGCGCGGAGTTCTACCTGGAGTACGGCGATTTCGACTACGCGGTGACGGTGCCGTGGAACTATCTGGTGGCTGGGTCCGGCGAGCTGGTGAACCCCGCGCAGGTGCTGACCGCCACCCAGCGCCAGCGCCTCGCGCAAGCCGCCGCCAGCGACAGCACGGTGACCATCCGCGGCGCCGATGAGGTGGGCACGCCGGCCAGCCGGCCCAGCGCCAGCGGCACCCAGACCTGGCGCTTCCACATGGACCACACCCGCGACGTCGCCTTCGCCGCCTCGCCAGCGTTCGTGTGGGATGCGGCGCGGATCAACCTGCCCGAAGGCAAGCATGCGCTGGCGATGTCGGTGTATCCGCGCAGCGCGGTCGGCAGCGACAAGTGGGGCCGCTCCACCGAGTTCGTCAAAGCCTCGATCGAACACTTCTCGCAGTGGTATCCGTACCCGTGGCCGGCGGCGGTGAACCTGGGCGGCCACGGCGCCGGCATGGAGTACCCCGGCATCGTCTTCGACGACATGGAGGACGGCGGCAAGCAACTGTTCTGGATCACCGCGCACGAACTCGGCCACGGCTGGTTCCCGATGATCGTCGGCTCCAACGAGCGCCGCCACGCCTTCATGGACGAGGGCTTCAATACCTTCATCGACGTCTACGCCTCCGACGCGATCAACCATGGCGAATTCGCGCCCAAGCGCGATGGCGAGTACGCGCCCGGCGGCGGCAACCCGGTGGACGAGATCCTGCCACTGCTGGCCGACGCGCAGGCGCCGACCCTGCTCGATCGCGCCGACGCCACAAGCGAGAAATACCGGCACCCACTGACCTACTTCAAGGGCGCGCTGGGCCTGGTGCTGCTGCGCGAACAGATCCTCGGGCCGGCGCGCTTCGATCCGGCGTTCCGCAAGTACATCGCCACCTGGGCCTACAAGCACCCGACGCCGTCGGATTTCTTCCGGCTGATGGAGAGCGAGGCCGGCGAGGACCTGAGCTGGTGGTGGCGCGGCTGGTATTTCAACAACTGGCAGCTGGACATGGGCGTGCGCGCGGCCGCTTACGTCGATCATGATCCGGCCAGGGGCCTGCTGGTGACCCTGCGTAGCCGCCAGAAGCTGGTGATGCCGGCGACCCTGCGCATCGACTTCGCCGACGGCAGCCATCTGGATCAGCGCGTGCCGGTGGAGACCTGGATGCAGCAGACCCAGCCGCAGATCCGGGTGCCGAGTACGCAGAAGGTGCTGCACGTGACCCTGGATCCGGATCACGTGCTGCCCGACGCCGACCGCAGCGACAACCGCCTGGACACGGTGAGCTGAGCGCGTTGCGGCCATCCGGCGCCTGTTCGGCGTCGGATGGCCCGCGCAAACGTGCTGCGGCCGCAACATTCGCGGCCGCGCAGCGCCGGCGTGCGCTTGTCCCTGCGCAGTGCGCCGACGGCGATGGCGATGCGCGCGATGCACGGCCGTTCGCCGTCGTTGCCGGCGAGGTGCGTCCAACGCAGCGTGCGTGCGGACGGCCTGTCCCCGGCTGTCGCTGTCTGTCTCCTGCGGACCGTGCGTGTCCGCTTGTCCTGTCCCGCGCGGCGAACGGAGCGCAGGGTTCCAGTTCTGCGTCGCGGCGATTGCGCGGGCCGCCGCGTGCATTCCAAGAATGCCGCCGGCCCCCACGCCCCGTGCCGGCGCATGCATGCACTGTCATGCGTCCTGCACTCATCGCGACAGATGGGAGAGACATCATGCAGCAGCAGTTCCGCAGGGGCGCACTGGCGCTCGCTCTGGCCGTCGGCGCCGCCCCGGCCTTCGCCGGCCCGGTCGGCTACGGCGCCAACACCACCGGTGGCGGCAACGCCATTCCGGTCAACGTCGCCACGATGGAGGCGATGCAGGCGGCGATCGACAACTACGCCGGCTCCGGCGGCCTGGTGCTCAACTACACCGGCAGCTTCAACTACGCCAGCATCACCGACGTATGCACGCAATGGAAGCTGCCGGCCAAGACCGTGCAGATCAAGAACAAGCGCGACATCACCATCAAGGGGGCGAACGGCTCCTCGGCCAACTTCGGCGTGCGCGTGGTCGGCAATGCGCACAACGTCATCATCCGCAACATGACCATCGGCCTGCTGCCCGGCGGCGAGGACGCCGATTCGATCTCGCTGGAAGGCAATTCCAGCGGCCAGCCGTCCAACATCTGGGTGGACCACAACACCATCTTCGCCTCGCTGACCAAATGCCCCGGCGCCGGCGACGCGTCCTTCGACGGCGGCATCGACATGAAGAAGGGCGTCAACCACGTCACCGTGTCGTACAACTACATCCACGACTACCAGAAGGTCGCGCTCAACGGCTACAGCGACAGCGATACCCAGAACGCCGCCGCGCGCACCACCTACCATCACAACCGCTTCGAGAACGTGGAATCGCGCCTGCCGCTGCAGCGGCGCGGGTTGAGCCACATCTACAACAACTACTTCAACAACGTCTTCACCTCCGGCATCAACGTGCGCATGGGCGGGGTGGCGCTGATCGAAGCCAACTACTTCGAGAACATCAAGAACCCGGTGACCTCGCGCGACAGCAGCGAGATCGGCTACTGGGACCTGATCAACAACTACGTCGGCAGCGGCATCACCTGGACGGTGCCGGAGAGCACCAGCAAGCCCTACGCCAACGCCACCACCTGGATCTCGTCCAAGACCTATCCCGAGTCGCTGGGTTACATGTACACGGCGATCCCTGCCGCGCAGGTCAAGGCCAAGGTCATCGCCACCGCCGGTGCCGGCACCAACCTGGCCGAGTGAGGCACGCCGCCTCCGCGCCCGGCGGCGCGGAGGCCGGTCGCCCGGGCGGTCGCGGATATATGCCGTTTACGACATTTTTGGTGTGCGCGTGGCGACGCCTGTGGCGGTAGGTGTGACGTGCGCCAGCGCCGCTAAGGCGCCTTCTAGTCCTTGTTTCACATGGAATTTACGGGTGTGCAAGGGTGGCGTGAGGGAAGACGCGCAACGTGTACATCGTAGTCACGATGCTGAGGGGATTTAGGAAACTGTGCGCAGTTGCGCATCAAGATTCCGGGCGGGTCGCCGTTACCTAGTATGAGTACCCGCATGGGACACCCCCGATGCGGCCGGTGATGGAAGTGTCTTTTCCTTCTTCTCCGTCGCATCGCGCCCAGGCCGTTGGCCCGAGGGTGTCCTGCGCGATCCAGGTCGTGACGCGGGCTGCTCTCCTTTTCTTACTTGGTGGCCCCTCATGATCGGAATCCTGCAACGCTACAACGTCGGGACGCGGCTCGCGTCCGCCTTCGGCGTCCTCATCCTGCTCTCCTGTGCGCTCGTCGTCGCCGGGCTGCTGACGCTGAAACAGGCGCGCGAGATGATGGACACCATCGTCAACCGGCGCATGCAGATCCTCGATTACACCGGCGAAATGCGCAATGCCAGCGCACAGGTGGCGGTCAATCTGCGCAACATCGTGCTGCCGACCACGCAGGAAGAGAACGAGCGGTTCGCCAAGGCTGTCGACCAGCAGCGCCGCTACTACGGCGAGGTCCACGACAAGCTCTATGCGATCCCGGTCAGCGATGCCACCGGCGCGCAGATGCGCAAGGCCATCGACGACGCCTACGAACTGACCCGTCTCGCCAACCAGAAGGTCCTGGACCTGGGCATGGCCAACAAGGCCGATGAGGCATTGAAAGTCCTGATGGCGGAGGCCGGACCGGCGACGCAGCAATGGCAGGAGGCGATCAATACCTATGCCAACCGGCAGCGCACGCGCGGTGCCGAGGCCTACGCCGGCGCCAACGTCGCGATGGACCGCGGCCGCAGCCTGCTGGTGGCCGGTGGCGTGCTCGTGGTGCTGGTCAGCGGCCTGCTGGCCTGGCTGATCACCCGCAGCCTGACCGTGCCGCTGACCCGCGCCACGCGTGTCGCCGAGGCCATCGCCAGCGGCAAGCTCGACAACGACGTACGCACCGACGCCCGCGACGAAACCGGACGTCTGCTGGTTGCGATGCAGGGCATGCAGCAGCAGGTCAGCAACCTGATCGGCGCGCAGTTGGAAATGGCCAAGCGCCACGATGCGGGCGAAGTCAGCCACCGCATCGAAGCGCAGGCCTTCCCGGGCGACTACGGGCGCATGGCGGCCGAGACCAATGCGCTGGTGGCCTCGCACCTGGCGGTGAAGACGCGCCTGGCGCAGATCATGGGCCGCTACGCGATCGGCGACCTGTCGCAGGATATGGACCGCCTGCCCGGCGAGGAGGCGGTGCTGAGCCAGACCATGGACGAGGTCAAGGCCAACCTGTCGGCGATGAACGGGCAGATCAAGCAGCTGGCGACGTCCGCGGCCGACGGCGACTTCAGCGCCCGCGGCGACGCCGAGCGCTTCCAGTACGACTTCCGGGTGATGGTGGACAGCCTCAACCAGTTGATGGCCACCGCCGATGGCAACCTGCAGGCACTGTCGACCCTGCTGCAGGCGATCGCCGCGGGCGATCTGACCGCGCGCATGCACGGCGATTTCCGCGGCGTGTTCGCGCAGATGCGCGACGACGCCAATGCCACCGCCGAGCAGCTGGCCGGCATCGTCGGACGCATCAAGCACTCGGCGGTGTCGATCAATGCCGCGGCCAGCGAGATCGCGGCCGGCAACGACGATCTGTCGCGCCGCACCGAGCAGCAGGCCGCGAGCCTGGAAGAAACCGCAGCCTCGATGGAGGAACTGACCTCCACCGTTCGCCAGAACGCCGAGCATGCGCGTCAGGCCAATCAGCTCGCCGCCGGTGCGGCCTCGGTCGCCTCGCAGGGCGGCGACGTGGTCGGCCAGGTGGTGACCACCATGAGCGGCATCGAGGATGCGTCGCGGCGCATCGCCGACATCATCTCGGTGATCGACGGCATCGCCTTCCAGACCAACATCCTGGCCCTCAACGCGGCGGTGGAAGCCGCGCGTGCCGGCGACCAGGGGCGCGGTTTCGCCGTGGTCGCCAGCGAGGTGCGCACCCTGGCGCAGCGCTCGGCCAGCGCGGCCAAGGAGATCAAGAGCCTGATCGACGATTCGGTGAGCCGCGTCGCCGAAGGTTCGGTCCTGGTCGACCAGGCCGGCAAGACCATGACCGAGATCGTGACCTCGGTGCAGCGTGTCACCGACATCATGGGGGAAATCTCCGCCGCCTCGCAGGAGCAGTCGGCCGGCATCGAACAGGTCAACCAGACCGTGACGCAGATGGACGAGAGCACCCAGCAGAACGCGGCCTTGGTGGAAGAGGCCAGTGCGGCGGCGCGCTCGATGGAGCAGCAGGCGGTGGAACTGAGCCAGGCGGTGGCGCTGTTCAAGCTCGACGCATCGGCGGCCACGCCGGTAGCGCAGGCGCCGCGGCACCAGGCCACCGCGACGCCCGCGGGCAAGCGCAGCGTCCTTCCGGCAGCGGCCAAGGCCGCACCTGTGCGGCGTGCGGCGCAGCCGGCGGCGGCGATGGCGCTGGACAAGGATTGGCAGGAGTTCTGAGCCGCACGGCGCTTGTCATCGGCGAGCGGCGCAATGCGCGTCGCTCGCCTGTCGCGTGGGGGTTGCCTTGCGGCTGCCGGCGCGGCGTCCCGCCGATCCGAGGATGTTCCACTGCGGTCGCGATGCCGTGCCTGCCTTGGCGCGGCACGCTGTTTCTGACCGACGCCCACGCCACGCGCGTGGGCGTCCTGCTCCGTCCTCACGCCTGCGTGGGGCTTACGCGCGTGTTGCCCGCGTGAGCCTCCAGCACGTCGTCACATGCGCCGCCGCCGTGCGGCAGACGCAGTGCGCGTGATGCGACGCGTCCCTTGTACGACAGCATCGTTGCCGCCGTGGCTGCGGCCGCGGGTTCCCGGCTGACGCTGCGAAGTGACCGCGATCGCGTTCCTGGTCTTCGCACCACGTGTCGAGGTCGCCGCCGTGCGGTCAATCGGAAAACTTTTTTCCTCGCTGCGACCTCGCGCCGCAAGCAAGCGTCGTGCCGGCCGTTGCAACATCACGTGCACGCGGCATTCACGCGAAAACGCCGATCCGGACGCCGTGCGAATGGCCTCTCCACATCCCTGTGATGTGCCTGAGGGTGTTCAATAAATTCCGTGCAATCGCCTCTCAAGTCCCCGCGCCGGGCGCCGTTACATCGCCCGCACATCGAGCGGAATGCGTCATCAAGCGTCTGATTCAAAACGCTTTTTCACGAATCATTCATCTCGTTCGATGCGGGCGCGCACAACGGCGGCTGGTCGGCGTGCGTGGTCCGCGGCGTTCCATCGCCCCTCTCATTCCCCCAAAGGCCATTCCATGATTGCATTCCTTCAGCGCTACAACGTCGGTGCCCGGCTCGCCACCGCGTTCGGCATCCTCATCCTGTTGTCCTCGGCGCTGGTCGTCGCCGGGCTGCTGACCCTGTTCCAGGCGCGCGAGCGACTGGACGGCATCGTCAACCGCAACATCGCCGCCATCCGCGCGTCCAGCGACATGCTCAACGCCAGTTCGGTCGTGGCCATCAATGTCCGCAACATCGTGTTGCCGACCTCCCAGGAAGACAACATCCGCTTCGCCAAGGTCGTCGTCGAGCAGCGCGCACGCTACCAGGAGGCGCGCAAGCGGGCGGGCGCCATCCCCAGCGGTGCGCAGAGCCAGGCCGTGCTGGAGGACGTCGATCGCGCCCGGCAGATGACCGTGGACGTCAACAACCGGGTGATGGATCTGGGCATGCACGACAAGCCGGACGAGGCCCTGGCCCTGCTGATGCGGGAGTCCGCGCCGCTGACGCAGAAATGGCAGGACGCCATCGCCCGCTATGCCGATCTGCAGGCCACCCGCAGCAACGAGGCCTATGCGGAAGCGACGGCGGCGATGGCGCGTGGGCGCGCCATGCTCATCGCCGGCGGACTGGCGGTGGTGCTGGTCAGCAGCCTGCTGGCGTGGCTGATCACCCGCAGCCTGACCGTGCCTCTGAATCGCGCCACCCGTGCCGCCGAGGCCATCGCAGCCGGCCGCCTGGACAACGACGTGGCCACCGACGCGCGCGACGAACCCGGCCGCCTGCTGCTGGCGATGGGTGGGATGCAGACGCAGTTGCAGCGCTTCTCCCGCGAAACCGCCTTGATGATTGAGCTGCATGCCGACAAGGACATCAGCCACCGCATGCCGCAGGACTTCCCCGGCGTGTACGGCGAACTGAGCAAGGGCATCAACACCATGATGTTCGAGCACCTGGACGCCATCGTCGAGGCGGTCGAGATCCTCAACGAATACGCCAACGGCGATCTGCGCCGCGACGCGCGCCGGCTGCCCGGCAGCCGTGCGGTGCTGCACGAGTCGATGGATGCGGCCAAGGCCAGCCTGCTGGCGATCAATACCGAGATCAAGCGCCTGGCCGCAGCGGCCGCCGCCGGCGACTTCAGTGCCCGCGGCGATGCGGCCAGTTTCCAGCACGACTTCCGGCTGATGGTGCAGGACCTCAACGCGATGATGGAGGTCAGCGACCGCAACCTGGGCAAGCTGTCCGCCCTGCTGCAGGCGATCGCCGCCGGCGACCTCACCGCACGCATGCACGGCGACTTCCACGGCGTGTTCGCGCGGATGCGCGACGATGCCAACGCCACCGCCGACCAGTTGACCGGCATCGTCGGCCGCATCCAGACCGCCGCGGTCAGCATCAATGCCGCCGCCAGCGAAATCGCCACCGGCAATGACGACCTGTCGCGCCGCACCGAGCAGCAGGCCGCCAGCCTGGAAGAAACCGCCGCGTCGATGGAGGAGCTGACCTCCACGGTCAAGCAGAACGCCGAGCACGCGCGCCAGGCCAACCAGCTCGCCAGCGGCGCGGCGTCGGTCGCGTCCCAGGGTGGTGCCGTGGTCGGTCAGGTGGTCGAGACCATGAGCGGCATCGAGGCCTCGTCGAAGAAGATCGCCGACATCATCGGCGTGATCGACGGCATCGCCTTCCAGACCAATATCCTGGCCTTGAACGCGGCGGTGGAAGCGGCGCGTGCCGGCGAGCAGGGCCGCGGGTTCGCGGTCGTTGCCAGCGAAGTGCGCACCCTGGCGCAGCGTTCGGCGAATGCCGCCAAGGAGATCAAGACGCTGATCGACGAGTCGGTGACCCGCGTCGCCGAAGGCTCGGCGCTGGTCGACCGGGCCGGCAGCACCATGCAGGAGATCGTGGCGTCGGTGCAGCGGGTGACCGACATCATGGGCGAGATCTCGGCGGCGTCGCAGGAGCAGTCGGCCGGCATCGAGCAGGTCAACCAGACCGTCACCCAGATGGACGAAAGCACGCAGCAGAACGCGGCGCTGGTGGAAGAAGCCACGGCGGCGGCGCGCTCGATGGAGCAGCAGTCGGTGGAGCTGACCCAGGCCGTGGCGCTGTTCAAGCTGGACGGCGCGCCGGCTGCGGCGCCGATGCCGGCTCCGTTGCCGCGCGGCAGGCACGCGACGCAGACGATGACGCGCAGTCCGCGCCCGCAGGCCGCGGCCGCACCGGCACGCCGCGCGCCGTCGTTCGCGGCGGCGGTGGCGCTGGACAAGGACTGGCAGGAGTTCTGAGTCGTTGCGGTCCGGTCGCCGGACTGTCGTTGGGTGCGGCCGCCTTCCTCGGAAGGCGGCCGCACGCGTTTGCCGATCGCTCGCCGGGCGACGGGGCCGATCAGGGCACCCGCGTCCGCCGATCGGCGGCGCTGGGTCACGCTGCGGCCGCCGGGCGCGGCCGCAGCGCGGTCGGCACTTACTGCGGCAGCTTGGTCTGCGGGCTCTTGATCACATACGAGGTGATGTACTCGCCGTTGGAGCCGTAGACCACCACGATGGTGGTGTTGGCGTCGCGGTAGACCACGGTGGCGTTGCACGGGCAACTCGCCGCGGCGGTGACCATGCCTAGCGGCTGGTTCTTCGCGTCGTTGACCGCGATCATCTGCTCCTCGGCGGCGCTGCCGATCGGCAGCCGTGCCTCGGTGCCCGGCGTGGCGGTGAGCACGGTGATGACCTCGTCCCGCAACGAGTTGATCTGTACGAAGCGCAGGCCGGCCTTCTCGAACGTGTAGACCTTGAACAGCGGCGACAGGCTGACGTTCTTCTTGCCGATAGGCAGGCGTTCGCCCATGCCCTGGATGGCATCGGCGGCGTTGAGCGGTGCGCGCTCGGCGGCCTGCAGGCAGGGCGCGGCCAGCGCGGCCGCCAGCACCGTCAGGGTCAGTAACGGTTTGATCATGGTGTCTCTCCTTGTCTGGATGTACGGACCTGTACGCCATGGGACGAGCGGCAGCCGCGGTCCTTTCCGGCCGGAGCGCCCGCAACGGGCCGTCTCCCGGCCCGTCGTCGCCTGCCGTCCTCCTGGATCCGCGTGCATGCCCTCATCGGCTGGTACGGAGACAGGAGATTCGGTGGGCGTCGAGTTCAGTATTTCTGACGTTAGTATCGCTGTCAATATGCAAAATCAACGAGATGGGGCAAAAGTCCGCGACGACTGCGGGTAAGGCAAATCCGTACATGTCGGGCATCGAGCGGTGCCGTCGTCTTGCCGGACGTGGGAGGGCCGCCAGCAACGCGCTCGCCGTCCGCCCCGGCGGTGTGGATCGCGGCCGCGTGCGCGGATCCGCGCTGCGTTGCAGCAGCCATGCCGCCGCTGTGCGCCGATCCGCGCTCGCAGGCGGCCAAACGCGCGCGTAGCCGCACGGCATCGTCGCCAGCCTGTATCGTGTCGCGTTTTCCGCACCCGACCGAGCCGATGCCGCATCCGTCCGCGCCTGTCCCGCCTGCCGCCGCACCCGCCTTGCGCCATGCGCTGAAACCGCGGCAACTGATCATGATGGGATTGGGCAGCGCGATCGGCGCCGGCCTGTTCCTGGGCTCCGGCGTTGGCGTGCACGCGGCAGGGCCCGCGGTGCTGATTTCCTATCTGGTCGCCGGCGCGCTGGTGATCATCGTGATGAACGCGCTGGGCGAGATGGCGGCGGCCAAGCCGGCCAGCGGCGCGTTCTCGGTGTACGCCGCCGACGCGATGGGACCGACCGCCGGCGCCACCGTGGGCTGGCTTTGGTGGCTGCAGCTGGTGATCGTGATCGCCGCCGAGGCCGTGGGCGCCGCCGGCCTGCTGGCGACGGTGTGGCCGGGCTTGCCGGTGCCGTTGGCCGCGATCGCGTTCATGGCCGCGTTCACCGCGATCAACCTGCTGGGCGTGCGCAACTTCGGCGAGTTCGAATTCTGGTTCGCCATCCTCAAGGTCGCGGCGATCGTCGGCTTCATCCTGGTCGGCATCGCCCTGCTGGCCGGCTGGCTGCCCGGGGTGGCCTCGCCGGGCCTGTCCAACGTCACCGGCAACGGCGGCTTCGCGCCGAAGGGCCTGGCTGGCATCGGTGCCGCGCTGCTGGTGGTGGTGTTCGCGTTCGGCGGCACCGAGATCGTGGCGGTGGCCGCGGCGGAGACCGCCGACCCGGAGCGCAGCATCGCCCGCGCCATCCGCACCGTCGCCTGGCGCATCCTGGTGTTCTACATCGGCTCGCTGAGCGTGATCATTGCGGTGGTGCCGTGGCAGAGCCAGGCGCTGAGTTCGCCGTTCGCCGCGGTGCTGCAGGTGGCCCGGATTCCCGGCGCCGCCACCGGCATCACCCTGATCGCGGTGATCGCGCTGCTGTCGGCGCTCAACGCCAATCTGTACGGTGCCTCGCGGATGATCTTCTCGCTGGCCCAGCGCGGCGAAGCGCCGCGCGCGCTGGCCGCGTCCAGCCGTCAGCAGGTGCCGTGGCTGGCGGTGCTGGCCAGCGTGCTGTTCGGCTTCGTCGCCGCGGTGCTGGAACTGCTGTATCCGAACCGGGTGCTGCCGGTGCTGCTGAACATCGTCGGCGCCACCTGCCTGCTGGTGTGGACGATCTCGCTGCTGTCGCAGCTGATCCTGCGTGCGCGCGCCGACCGTGCCGGCACTCGCCTGCCGTTCCGCATGCGGGGCTATCCGGTGCTCACCGTGCTGGCGCTGGCGATCCTGGCGCTGATCTTCGGCCTGCTGGTGGCCTCGCCGGACACCCGTACGCAGTTCCTGTCGATGGCGGCGCTGACCGCGGTCATTGCCGTGGTCAGCGGCGTGGCGCGGCGGCTGCGCGCGGGGTAGGGCGCGCGCTCCAGCGGTGGCGGCATGCCGTGGTGGGAGGGACTTCCGTCCCGACGCGCGAGGGTGTCGGCCGGCGTTGGGCTCCGCTCGTGGCGACTGACGTCGCTTCCACAGGCGCGGGCTCCGCGCGCGTCATGTCCGCTGCCGTAACAGCGGCGCTCGTTGCTTTTCATGGATCAGCCGCGGCAGTTGCCGTGGTAAGCCTGTCGCGGCTGAAGCCGCTCCTGTGACGGCACCGACAGCTCGCAGACTCCCTCGGAGCAGCGGCTTCGGCCGCGACGCGGTGCGGTAGAAGCCGCGCGGCCGACCCGCGGTCGCTGCAGGCCGAGCCTGGGTGCCCATCCCGCGGGCTTGGCCGCCATGGGCAATCCGCGAAGTGGGCGCGCGCGACTCAGCCCAGCAGCAGCCGCGCCCCCAGCGCACACAGCAGCGCCGGCGGCATCACCAGCGCGCCGACCTTAAGGAAGCGCCAGAAGCCCACGTCCTCGCCTTCGCGGCGGATCGCGGTCAGCCACAGGATGGTCGCCAGCGAGCCGGTGATCGACAGGTTCGGGCCCAGATCCACGCCGATCAGCAGCGCGTCCACCACCAGTTGCGGCGGCTGCGCCTGGGCCACGGTGGTGCTGGCGATCAGGCCGGCGGGCAGGTTGTTCATCAGGTTGGAGCCGAACGCCAGCAGGGTGCCGGCGATGCCGGCGGTGGCCTGCGGCGAGTGCGCAGCGGCGTCGGCCAGGGTACGCGCGAGCAGGCCAATCACGCCGGTGCGCGACAGCGCCTCCACCAGCACGAACAGGCCGGCCACCAGCGGCAGCACCGACCACGACACCGCCTTGGCCATCGGCAGCGGCGACTGGCGGCCACCCAGGCACACCACGCCCAGCGTCGCCAGGCCGGCCAGACAGGTCGGCAGGCCCAGGTCCAGGCCGAGCGCGGAGACGCCGACCAGCAGCGCGGCGGTGGCGAGGATGCCGACCAGGGCGAAGGTGCCGCCGCGGGTCAGCGGCACCGTGTCCACGCGCGTGGCGCAATGGCCGGTCAGGTCCTTGCGCTCGGCCCAGCGCAGCATCACGAAGGTCACCCCGATCGCCAGCAGCGACGGCAGCGCGAACGCGGCCATCCACGCGCCCAGGGTCGGCATCTTGCCGCCGTACAGCACCAGATTGGCGGGGTTGGAGATCGGCAGCACGAAGCTGGCGGCGTTGGCGATCAGCGCGCAGGCGAACAGCAGCGGCAGCGGCTTGGCGCCGGCCTTGCGCGCGGCCGCGTACACCGCCGGGGTCAGCACCACCGCGGTGGCGTCGTTGGACAGGAACGCGGTGACCACGATGCCGACGCCGAACACCAGCGCGAACAGGCGCTGGGTCGAGCCCTTGGCCAGGTTCACCGCATGCATCGCCACCCAGTCGAACAGGCCTTCGGCGCGCGCGGTCTCCGACAGCAGCATCATGCCGATCAGGAACAGGTACACGTCCAGGCCCTTGAGTACCGCCTGCCAGGCCTCGCCGCCGGGCATCAGCCCCAGCACCATCAGCAGCAGCGCGCCGCCCACCGCCCAGCACGCCTCGGGCAGCTTGAACGGCCGCGCGATCACGCCGGCCGTGGCCAGCGCGCAGATGCCCCAGGTGGCGAAATTGGCCGTGTGCGCGCCGGGCATGCTCATGCCGCCGCAGCCGTGGCACGGGCGCCAAGGCGCGTGCGCGAGCAGGCCGCCGGGGCAGGGCAGGGGAGGGCAACGAGAGCGGGCACGGGCATGGGGCGTCGGGCAGCGGAGTGCGAGGGGCGTGCAGGATAGCAGCGGGGCAGGTGCAGGCCGGGCTGGCATGGGCGCTCTGGCGCCCGCGGTTTAGCTTGCGTAGACACGCGCGGCGTGGCGGGCCGTATATCGATGCACGCCCGGGCCGCGCGGCACCGCGGTGCCGCTACCCCAGATGGCGTGCGAGCCATCCTTGCACGAACGCCACCGGCCCGGTCCGCGGTGGTGGCGTCAGCCCGGCGCTGCGCACGAAGCCGGCGGCGGCCTGCGCCAGCGTCTGGTTGGCACGACGCACCGCCTGCTGCGCGGCCGCCTGCTGCTGGCGCAACTGCACCAGGTGCAGCGACGGCCGTCCCGGCGGTGCGAACTTCTGATCGCGGCGCAGCGCATCGGCGGACAGGCGGGTGGCCTGGCTTGCCTGGTGCAGCGCGTCCAGCGCATCCAGCACCTGCAACAGCCAGCGTCCGCTGTCGCTGAATTGCAACGCAGCGGCGTCGTCGTGTGCCGGCACCAGCAGTGGCGGAATCGCCGCGCCGGCGACCACCGCTGCGCTCGGCTCCAGGGCGCGCAGGCGGGCGTGGAACGCGGTCTGCGATGAAGAGGGGGCGGTCGCCATGCCGGGCCTATGCACGAAAGCGCGGACTGTACGCGGTTTGGCGCAACGTTGCGCAGCGATTGGCGTTGCAGCGGTAGCGACGTCGCGGCCAGCCACCGGCTGGCACGTGCCGTTTCAGTGCGTCTCCCTGACGCGCGGCGCATGCTTGAGCACGCGCCATTGGTGTAGCCGCGCTCAGTTGTCGGCGGTCGTCTGCGTGGCGGCGTCGCTGCGCTTCTGCGCGAACAGCCACTGCCACATCTTCGGATCGCGGTAGGTGGCATCCCAGGCGTTGTGGTTGCCCTGCGGGTATTCGGTGTAGCGCACGTCGGCGTCGAGGTTCTTGAATGCACGGACGATCTTGCGGTCGTCGTGCGGCAGCACCACGTCGTCCTGGGCGCCGTGGAAGATCCACACCGGCACGTGCCGCAGGCGCTGCGCCAGGGCGCTGTAGGGATCGGCCAGATAGGCCACCGGCGTCACCACCAGGTATTCGCGGTCTTCGTGCGGGGAGAGGATCGCGCCGCAGATCGGCACCAGCGCAGCGAAGCGCTGCGGCTGCTTCAGGGCGATCTCCCAGGTGCCGTAGCCGCCCATCGACATGCCGGTCAGATAGGTGCGTTGCGGGTCGCCGTTGAACTCGGCGCTGCTGTCGTCCAGCGCCTGCAGCGCCATGGTCGCGTTGGCGCCGTTCCATTCCTCGCCGTCGGGTGCCTGCGGCATCACCACCAGCGCCGGGAAATCGGCCAGGTGGCGGCGCAGGTACGGGCCCAGTCCAGCCGTGGTCTGGTCGCGGCCATCGTCGCCGCGCTCGCCGGAGCCGTGCAGGAACAGCACCACCGGCACCGGGCCCTGGCGATGCGCCGGCGCCGGCACGAACACCTGGTAGCGGTAGATGCGTCCGTCGAGGCTGAGCTGGCGGCTGACGAAGTGGCCGGTGGCCGGGTCGCTGGGCAGACTGCTGCAGCCGACCATCGACAGGCACAGCAGAAGCAGCAACGAACGCATCGACATGGCCGGCCCTCGGATGGGAAGGCCGCAGTATCGTGGGCGGAACGTCTCCACGACAACCCGGGCAGGGGCGGCGGACATGCGCCAGTCAGCCGGCGGCCAAGGTGCGTGCTGGCGTGGCGTGACCGTCGTGCACCGGTTGATGCGGCGACGCGCGCTGCTGCCGCTCCGTGCGGTGCGTCGGCGGGAATCGCGCCCGCCGCATGGAGATGCCTTACAGCAGGACCAGGGTGGCCAGGCCGAGGAAGCTGAGGAAGCCCATCACGTCGGTCAGCGTGGTCAGGATCACCCCGCCGGCCAGCGCCGGATCGAAGCCCAGGCGCTTGAGCGTCAGCGGCACCAGCACGCCGCCCAGCGCGGCGGTGAGCAGGTTGATGGTCAGGGCCGAGCCGATCACCAGCGACAGCAGCGGCTGCTTGAACCACAGCAGCACGATCAGGCCCAGGCCGATGCCCAGCGCCAGGCCGTTGATCAGCGCCACCGCCAGTTCCTTGCGCAGCAGCACGATCACGTTGGAGGCGCCGATCTGGCCCAGCGCCAGGCCGCGCACCATCAGCGCCAGCACCTGGGTGCCGGCGTTGCCGCCCATGCCGGCCACGATCGGCATCAGCGCGGCCAGCGCCACCAGCTTGGCGATGGTTCCCTCGAACTGGCCGACCACGCTGGAGGCGATGAAGGCGGTGCCGAGGTTGATCGTCAGCCACAGCAGGCGGCGCCGGAACGCGCGCCGCACCGGGCTGAACAGGTCCTCGTCCTCGTCCAGGCCGGCGGCGCTCATCGCCTGGTGCTCGGCCTGGTCGCGGATGATGTCGACCACGTCGTCGATGGTGATGCGGCCGAGCAGGATGTTGTTGTCGTCCACCACCGGCGCGGAGATCCAGTCGTGGTCGGAGAACTGCCGCGCGACCTCGTCGGCGCCTTCGCCGACGTCGATCGCCGGCTGCTCGTCGTCGATCAGCCGGTTGATCGGGGTGGAATCCTCGTGGGTCACCAGCGCCGCCAGCGACACCCGCCCCAGGTACTGGTGGCGGCGGCTGACCACGAACAGGTGGTCGGTGTGGTCCGGCAGTTCGCCGCGCAGGCGCAGGTAGCGCAGCACCACGTCGACGTTGACGTCGGCGCGCACGGTGACCACGTCCGGGTTCATCAGGCGGCCGGCGCTGTCCTCGGGATACGACAGCACCTGCTCGAGCCGCTCGCGGTTCTCGCGGTCCATCGACTTGAGCACTTCGTCGATGACCGTGTCCGGCAAGTCCTCGACCAGGTTCGCCAGGTCGTCGATGTCCAGGTCTTCGACCGCGGCGACGATTTCGTCCGGGTCCATGTCCGCGAGCAGGCTTTCGCGCACTTCCTCGCCGACGTGGACCAGTACTTCGCCGTCGTCCTCCGGATCGACCAGCCCCCATACCACCTCGCGCTTGCCCGGCGGCAACGACTCCAGCAGGTTGCCGATCTCGGCCGGCGCCAGCGTATTGACCAGCCGCCGCACCGGGCCTAGGCGCCCGCTGTCCAGCGCATCGGACAGCATGCGCAGCTGCCGCGCGGTCTTGTCGTGGCGGACGGCGTCGGCCATGCGCTGCTCCCTTGGGTGAGGCCGCGCTCCGGAGAAACGCGGTGGGTCAGATGTTCATCCCAACATTATCGCCTGCATGTTGCGGGAAGCACAGTGGATGGCGGGGATTGGGGAGTCGGGATTGGGGATTCGATGCTTCTGCGCGAGCGTGAGGCGCTTCGCTCCTCTGTGGGAGGGGCTGCAGCCCCGACGCTTTATCGGTAAGGCGTCGGGGCTGAAGCCCCTCCCACAAAAAGGCGGCGGGGCAGGCGCTGTCGGAACCGTGCGGTTGCTGCCCAGAGCGTTGGCGATTTTTTCATCGAAGCGCGCAGCGCAGGATGCCGCAACCGGCATCCTTCAATCGAATCCCTGCGTTCCGCAGCCGACCGGCTTCATCCCAATCCCCAATCCCGAATCCCCAATCCCGGCTCTCAAGCCAGCCAGCGCTCGATGCCCTTGCGGTCGCGGGCCTGCAGCAGTTTGGCGCCGCGCTGGCGCAGGGTCTGCAGGTCGGTGTCGCGGATCACCTGGCGTACTTCCAGCATCGTCGCCGGGTGCAGGCTGAACTCGCGCAGCCCCAGCGCCAGCAGCATCGGCGTCAGTGCCGGGTCGCCGGCGATCTCGCCGCACACCGCCACCGGCTTGCCATGGGCCTGGCCGGTGGCGATCACCTGCGCGATCAGTCGCAGCACCGCTGGATGCAGTGGCGAATACAGCGCGGCCACTGCTTCGTTGTTGCGGTCGGCGGCGAGCAGGTACTGCACCAGGTCGTTGGTGCCGATCGACAGGAAGTCGATCGTGTCGATGAAGGTATCCAGGGCCAGCGCTGCGGCCGGCACCTCGATCATCGCGCCGAGTTGCACCTGCTCGGCGATGGCGTGGCCGTCGCGGCGCAACTGCGCGGCGATGCGCTTGAGATGCCGGCGCATCGCCAGTAGTTCCTCGCGCGTGCTGACCATCGGCACCAGCACCCGCACCGGGCCGTAGGCGGAGGCGCGCAGCAGCGCGCGCAACTGGGTGTCGGAGACCTTGGGCCGGGCCAGCGACAGGCGCACGCCGCGCAGCCCCAGCGCCGGGTTTTCTTCGTTGCTCATGGTCAGGCCGGTGCGATCGGCCTTGTCCGCGCCCAGGTCCAGGGTACGGATGGTCACCGGCCGCCCGCTCATGCCCAGCACCGCGTCGCGGTAGGTGTGGAACTGCTCTTCCTCGTCGGGCAGCGCGTCGCGCTGCAGGAACAGGAATTCGGTGCGGTACAGGCCCAGGCCGTCGGCGCCGAGCGCATGCGCACGGGTGACGTCGTCGCGCGACTCGGCATTGGCCAGCAGGGTGATGTCCACGCCGTCGCGGGTGCGGCTGGGCTTGGAGCGCAGCTTGCCCAGGCTGCGCTGCAGCTTGGCCTGCTCGCGCACGCGGCTGCGGTAGTCGCGCAGGTCGTCCGGGGTCGGGTCGACCAGCACTGCGCCCTGGGTGCCGTCGATGATCAGCACGTCGCCGTCGTTGATCTTCTGCAGCGCGTCGGCGACGCCGACCACCAGCGGCAGGTGCAGGCTGCGCGCCAGGATCGCGCTGTGCGAGAGGGTGCTGCCGGCGCTGGTGACGATGCCGACCACGCCCTGCGCCTGCAGTTGCGCCAGTTCCGACGGGGCCACGTTCTCGCACACCAGGATCTCGCCGGCCAGGCCTTCGCTGTCCGGCTGGCGCTTCTGCAGGAACGCATGGATCCGCCCGATCACATGGTCCAGATCGTCCATGCGGCTCTTGAGGTAGGCGTCCTCCATGTCGTCGAACACGGTCGCCAGGCGGTCGCGCTGCAGGCGCAGCGCGTAGTCGGCGCTGTAGCGGCCGGTGCGGATCAGTTCGTCCAGGCCGTGCAGCAGTTCCGGGTCGTCGAGCAGCAGCGCGTGCAGGTCGAGGAATTCGCCGACCTCCTTGGCCAGGGCGCCGTGCAGGCGCTGGCGCAGGCCGTGCATCTCCTCGCGCGCGGCGTCCACCGCGCGGTGCAGGCGGTCGAGTTCTTCGGGGATCTGCGCGGCGCCGATGCGTTGCTCGGCCACTTCCAGCGCATGCGGCAGGCGCACCCGCGCCCGGCCCAGGGCATTGCCGCGCGAGGCGCCATGGCCGGCGATACGCACGCTCACCGCGCGTGCCCCGTGCGGCGGCACCGCGTCCCTGCCTGCGGCCGCCGGCGGCGCATGCTCAACTGTCCTCGTCGAAGCGCCGCTCGAACAGGTCGACCACGGCCTTGAGTGCCTCGGCTTCGTCGGCGCCGTCCACCCGCACCGTCACCGGCGTGCCCTGTGCGGCGGCCAGCAGCATCACGCCCATGATGCTCTTGGCGTTGACCTCGCGGCCCTTGGCCGCCAGCGTGGCGTTGCAGCGGAACGAGGAAAGCGTCTGCACCAGCTTGGCAGTGGCGCGGGCGTGCAGGCCGAGGCGGTTGGAGACCAGCAGTTCGCGTTCAAGCATCGTCGATCACCACGCCGTTGCGCGAGCCGGCGGCGGCGGTCGCGGGCAACTGCTCCAGTCCTTGTTCGGGGTAGTTCATGATCCGCAGCAGCATCGGCAGGCTCAACGCCGACACGCGCCGCACCGGCGTGCCCAGGCGCGCCAGCCGCGCGGCGAGGTTGCTCGGGCTGGCGCCGTACAGATCCGTCACCACCAACACGCCATCGCCGTCGTCCACCCGGCGCAACGCGGCAGATGCGTTCGGTAGCAGCGCGTCGAGGTCGGCGTCGAACGGCACCTCGAAGGCTTCGGTTTTCAGCGGCAATTGCCGCAACAGCCGGGTCGCCACGCTCAGCAGCGCGGCGCCGATCCCAGGGTGGGTGATGAGGAGAATGCCACAGGCCATGGGAGAACGTTAACAGGTCAGGCAGGGCGCAGGGAATGCCTGTGGGGAGCGGAGATTGGGGATTCGGGATTGGGGATTCGCAAGAGCCAGAGCAATGCCGCTTTTGCCAATCCCGAATCCCCGATCCCGAATCCCGGCTTTTCGATCAATCCTGCTCGCGATGGAAGGTCGCCACTTCCGGCCAGCCCTGTTCGCGGGCGTGGCGGGCCAGGCGTTCGGCCAGGTACACCGAGCGGTGCTTGCCGCCGGTGCAGCCGAAGGCGATGGTCACGTAGCTGCGGGTGTCGTTGCGCAGCCGCGGCAGCCAGGTGTCGAGGAAGTCGATCAGTTGCGCGGTGTAGCGCTGCACGTCCGGTTGCGCGTCCAGGTACTCGCGCACGCCGCTGTCGCGGCCGGTCATCGGCCGCAGTTCCGGGTCCCAGTGCGGATTCGGCAGCACCCGCGCGTCGAACACGAAATCCGCCTCGGCCGGCACCCCGCGCTTGTAGGCGAAGGACTCGAACAGCAGCGACAGGGTGTTCTCGCTGGACAGCGCGAACTCGGTGGTGACCCGCCGGCGCAGCTGGTGCACGTTGAGCGTGCTGGTGTCGATCACCGCATCGGCCGCCTCGCGCAGCGGCTCGGTCAGGGCGCGCTCGCGCTCGATCGCCTCCGGCAGCGACAGGCCCTGGCGCGACAGCGGGTGGCGCCGGCGCGTGTCGGCGTAGCGCTTGATCAGCGCCTCGTCGTTGGCGTCGAAGAACAGCAGCCGCGCATCCAGGCCGAACTGCGCCACCGCCTCGCGCCAGCGCGAGAGCTGACTCAGGTCGCTGTGGCGGCTGCGCACGTCGATGCCCACCGCCAGTTTGCTGGGGCCGGCATCCTCGCGCACCAGGCTCTTGACGAAGGCCGGCAGCAGTTCCACCGGCAGGTTGTCGACGCAGTAGTAGTCCAGGTCCTCGAAGGTCTTCAGCGCCACCGATTTGCCGGAGCCGGACAGGCCGCTGACGATGACCAGGGTGGAGGTGGGGGCGCCGTCGGTCATGGGCTGCGCCGCTCCAGCAGGTTGCTGTGGCGGGCGATGAACATCGCCGCCGGATCGATGCCCTTGGTGCGCAGGATGTGCAGGCGCGTGGCGGCCTCGGTCAGCACTGCCAGGTTGCGGCCGGGCATCACCGGCAGGGTGATCAGCGGCACGTCCAGGTCCAGCACGTGGCGGGTGCCGGAATCGCCGGTGAGGCGCTCGTAGCCATGGGGCGTGGGCTCGGTCATGGGCCGGGTCAGGTGCACGATGAGCCGAAGGTACTTGTTCTTCTTTACAGCCGTGTCGCCGAACATCTCGCGCACGTTGAGCACGCCGAGCCCGCGCACTTCCAGCAGGTCCTGCAGCAGTTCCGGGCAGGTGCCGTCGAGCACGTCGGGGGCGATCTGGGTGAATTCGGGGGCGTCGTCGGCGACCAGGCGGTGGCCGCGGCTGAGCAGTTCCAGCGCCAGTTCGCTCTTGCCCGAACCCGCCTCGCCGGTGATCAGCACGCCGATCGAGTAGATCTCCATGAACACGCCATGCAGGATCACCCGCGGCGCCAGCGTGCGTGCCAGGTGGTAGGACAGGTGATTGAGCAGTTCGTGGCCGCGCTTGGGCGAGACCCACAGCGGCGTGTCGGATTCGTCGGCGGCCGCGCGCAGGTCTTCCGGGCACGACTGATTCTTGGTGACCACCAGCGCCAGCGGCCGCACCTGCACGATCTTCTCGATGGTCTCCCAGCGCTGGCGCGCGTCCAGCGAGTCCAGCCAGGCCAGTTCCTCGGTGCCGAGGATCTGCACCTTGTTGGGGTAGATGGTGTTGAGATAGCCGGCCAGCGACGGGCGCCGCGAGACCGCATTGCCGGCCTCCAGCACCCGGTGTTCGCCCTTGTGCCCGGCGATCCAGCGCAGGCCCAGGCGGTCGCGCTGCTGGTCGAACAGCTCGCGTGCGTCGATGCTGGTGTTCATGCGGCGGCCCGTGGCGCGCCGCCGAGCAGCGCATACAGTGCGGCGGCGTCCGGCGCATTGCGCAGGGCGTCGCGGAATTCCTCGATGGAGAACTGCTCGGCCAGTTCGGACAGCAGCATCAGGTGTTGGTGGGTGTAGTGCGCCGGGACCGCCATGGCGAAGATCAGGTCGACCAGGGTGCCCTGGCCGTCGAAATCGATCGGCTGTTGCAGGCGCAGCAGCGCGCCACGTGGGGCGTCCAGGTCCGGCGCGCGGCCGTGCGGGATGGCGATCCCATGGCCGATGGCGGTGCTGCCGAGCTGCTCGCGCTCGCGCAGGCTGGCGAAGAGTTCATCGGCGCCGGCCTGCTGGCAGGCCAGCAGACCGGCAGCGGTGTGCAGCAGGGTGTCGCGATCGGCGGCCGGAAGCACCTGGGTGCTGACGGCCGCCATCAGATCGGTCAAGGGCATGGCGGCGCAACGTGGGGAGGATCACGCGAGATTGTCGCGCACCTCGGCCGCATGGTGGTCGTGCTTCTTTTCCTTGTGCTTGATGATCAGCCGGTCCAGCTTGTCGGCGAGCAGGTCGATCGCCGCGTACATGGTCTGCGCGCTGGCGTCGGCGTGCAGGGTGCGGCCGGGGACGTTGACGGTGGCCTCGACGTGGTGGTCGGGCTTGCGCAGCGCCAGCTGGGCGCGGACCTCGATGGTTTCCTCGTAGTGTCGCTTCAGCCGTTGCAGCTTGGTCTCCACATACTCGCGCAGGGCGGGGGTGACTTCGATCTGCTGGCCGTAGGTCTCGATACGCATCGGATACTCCTTGGTTCGGGTTTCACACCTATGAACCATCGCCGCCGCCGCTAGCCGATCCGGACGCGTTCGTGGGAGGCGGAAATGTTCATGGCCTCACGATACTTCGCTACGGTGCGGCGCGCTACAGGCACGCCGGCACTTTTCAGCAGGTCGGCCAGCTTGGCGTCAGAAAGCGGCTTGCGCGGATTTTCCGCCTCGATCAGCCGCCGGATCATCGCCTGGATCGCCGTGCTGGACGCCTCGCCGCCGCTGTCGGTGTCGATGCCCGAGGCGAAGAAGGCGCGCAGCGGGATGGTGCCGCGCGGGGTGCGCACGTACTTGCGGGCGATGGCGCGCGAGATGGTGCTCTCGTGCAGGCCCAGTTCGCCGGCGATCTCGCGCAGGGTCAGCGGCCGCAGCGCCTGTTCGCCGAACTCCAGGAAGCCGGCCTGCTGCTTGAGCAGGCACCGGGTCACCTTGAGCAGGGTCTCGCCGCGCGCCTCCAGGCTCTTCAGCAGCCAGCGCGCTTCCTGCAGTTGCCCGCGCAGATAGCCGGCGTCGCTTTCGCCGCACTGGCGGATCAGCCGCTCGTAGCCGCGGTGGATGGTGACCTTGGGCTGGGCGTGCGCGGACAGCGCCGCATGCCAGACCCCGCGCTGGCGCCAGACCACGCAGTCCGGTACCACGTAGGTGTCGCTGCCCAGCTCGCCGATCTGCTTGCCCGGGCGCGGGTCCAGCGAGCGCAGCAGCGCGACCGCGGTGTCGACCTCCGCCGTCGGACGCTTGAGTTCGTGGGCCAGCCCGGCCACGCCGCTGCGCGGCAACCGTTCCAGCGGTCCGTTGGCGATGGTGCGCGCCAGCGCCAGCCCCGGCGTGTCCTCGGGCAGGGTGTCCAATTGCAGGGTCAGGCATTCGCCCAGGCTGCGCGCGGCGATGCCGGCCGGGTCGAAGCGCTGGATCTGGTGCAGCACGGTGAGGATCTCGTCCTCCTCGGCGGCGATGTCCGGGCGCAGCGTCTCGGCGATCGCGGCCAGCGGCTCGCGCAGGTAGCCGTCATCGTCGAGCGCGTCGATCAGCGCCGCGCCGATGCTGCGGTCGCGCGCCGACAGCGGCGACAGGTGCAACTGCCACAGCAGGTGATCGATCAGGGTGTCGGGTTCGGCGACGCGTTCGGCCGCGCTGCCCAGGTCGTCGTCGTCGAACGAACCGCCGCTGCCGCCGGCCCAGGCCGGCTCGGCGTCGGCCCAGTCGGCGCCGTCGCTGGCCGGCGCGGATTCGCCACGGTCGCCATCGCCGTCGCTACGTGTCTCGCCTGCCGCGTGGTCGCGGTCAAGGCCGTGGTCGGCGCCTTCGCTGCGTTCGAACGCCGGTGCAGCGTCCTCGGACCACTCCAGCAGCGGATTGCTCTCCACCGCCTCGGCGATCTCCACCTCCAGCTCGGCGCTGGACATCTGCAACAGCTTGATCGCCTGCCGCAACTGCGGCGTCATGACCAGGTGCTGTCCCAGCGATGTCTGCAGCCGTGCTTTCATGCCTGTACCGAGCGCGGAAGGAGCGTAGCCGGCGCGTGCGCGGTCAGAGCCTGAAGGTTTCCCCGAGGTAGACGCGGCGCACGTCGCTGTTGGCCAGCAGCGCTTCCGGCGCCCCCTGCGCCAACACGCTGCCTTCGTTGAGGATATACGCCCGGTCGCAGATTCCCAAGGTTTCGCGCACGTTGTGGTCGGTGATGAGCACGCCGATGCCGCGCTGCTTGAGGTGGGTGACGATACGCTGGATTTCGCCGACCGAGATCGGGTCGACGCCGGCGAAGGGCTCGTCGAGCAGCATCAGCCGCGGCTTGGCCGCCAGCGCGCGGGCGATCTCGCAGCGACGGCGCTCGCCGCCGGAGAGGCTGGCGCCGAGCTGGTCGGCGACGTGGCTGATCTGCAGTTCGTCCAGCAGCGCCACCAGTTCGCGTTCCTGGCCGGCGTTGTCCAGATCCTCGCGCAGTTCCAGCACCAGGCGGATGTTGTCGGCGACGCTGAGCTTGCGGAACACCGACGGTTCCTGCGGCAGGTAGCCGACGCCGAGCTTGGCGCGCTTGTACATGGGCAACGCGGTGATGTCGTTGCCGTCGAGCACGATGCGCCCGGCATCGGCGTCGACCAGGCCGACGATCATGTAGAAGCAGGTGGTCTTGCCGGCACCGTTGGGGCCGAGCAGGCCGACCACTTCGCCGGCCTCCAGGGTCAGCGCAAAATCGCGCACCACTTCGCGCTGCTTGTAGCGCTTGCGCAGGCCTTCGGCGAGCAGCATCACTGGCCTCCTTGCTTGGCCGGCTTGGCGGGTGCCGCGGCCGGCTTGGCGGCGGGCTTGGTGCCATTGGCAGGCGTGGCGCCCGGAGCAGCGCCAGCGTTCTTCGGCTGGATCACCGTGTGCACGCGCGTGCCGTCGCCACCGCCCTGCATGTCGCCAGTCTTGGTGTTGTAGACCATGCGCTGGCCGGCGTTGGTGCCCTTGGGCGAGGTCATGCGGTAATTGCCGGTGAGGATCACCGTGTCGGTGGGCACCTTGTAGTCGATGTTGTCGGCGACCGCGTCCATCGGCGAGCCATCGTCCAGTTCCTGCTTCAGGGTGGCCTGCTTGCCGGTCAGCACGACGCGATCGATGTCGCCGTTCTTCTTGAACAGGTCGGCGGTGTCGGCATGGATTTCGAGCGTGCCCTGGATGATGACGACATTGCCCGAGTAACGGATCTTGCCGTTGTCGTCGAGCATGTTGCCGCTCTGGCTGGCGGAAGTGATATCCATCGGCTGATTGCGATCGGACGACTTGGCCATCGCCAGTGCGGGCAGCAGCAGGGCGAGCAGCGCGAGCTTAGCGGGCAGCGTTCGGTTCATAGCGTGTCTTGACCTGTGAAAGGAGCTTGTACTGCCGGGACTTCAAGTCGATCTCGAAGCCGACGCCGGACTGCATCATACCGGGCCGGGTCATCGTGACCGGGTCGGCGGTGCGTGCGCTGTTGGTCTGCGGGAAGACGTCCAGGCTCTGGGTGCGGAAGGTGGTGGGTGGGATGCTGGGCACCTTGGGGCTGTCGCCGGCGACGTCGTCGCGCAGGCGCAGTTCGTCGCCGTTGGCGCTGACCCAGCCGGTCTTGCTGCGCATTTCCCAGTGCTGGCCGTTGGCGTCGGGCAGCAGGAACAGCGGAGTCACGATCGACATCGTCTGGTCGGCGCGGCTGCGTTCCATCTGCGGCGCGCGCAGGGTCATCGCTTCCTTGCCCTGCTTGTCCAGGCTGACGATCTCGAAGTCGCGGGCGATGTAGTCCACGCTGGCTTCGTCGGACGGATTGCGGCTGGGCTTGCTGCGTTGGTTCCAGGCCGACCAGCCGCTGATCAGTGCCCCGACCAGCAGCAGGCCGCCGAGGGTGGTGCGCCAGTTCATGCGCCGTGCTCCTGCAGCAGTGAGGGGACATGGCCCTGTGCCGCCAGCAGCACGTCGCACAGTTCGCGGGCGGCGCCTTCGCCGCCGCGGGCGCGGGTGGTCCAGTGCACGTGTTCGGCGGTCCAGGGATGGGCGTTGGCCGGGGCGACGGCCAGGCCGACTACGCGCAGCGGCGCCAGGTCGGGCAGGTCGTCGCCCATGAAGCAGACCTGCTCCAGGCCGATGCCGCGCTCGTCGCACAGCGCCTGCACCCCGGCGCGCTTGTCCTTGACCCCGATCTGCACCAGCAGGCCCAGCTCCTGGCCGCGCTTCTCCGCGGCCAGGCTGGGCCGCGCGGTGATCAGCGCCACGTCGATGCCGTGCCGGCGCAACTGCACCAGGCCCTGGCCGTCGAGTACGTTGAAGGCTTTGCTCTCGTTGCCGTCGCGGTCGTAATACAGGCGGCCGTCGGTCAGCGTGCCGTCCACGTCGAAGCACGCCAGGCGGATCCGGGCGGCGCGGTCGATCAGGTCGGCGGGAAGGTCGGCCAGCGGGGAATAGGGCATGTTCGGGATATCGGGGCGGGGAGGCCGGCTTTCCAGCGGCCAGGGCCAGCGGCGTGGAGCGCCACTGGCGGTGAACGGGTTCAGCCTGTTAAACCACTCTGGCGCGCAACAGGTCGTGAATGTTGAGCGCGCCGACCGCGCGGCCGGCCGTGTCGACCACGATCAGGCCGTTGATCTGGTGGGTTTCCATCAGCCGTGCGGCCTCGGCGGCGAGCTGGTCGGCGCCGATGGTACGCGGCTGCCGGGTCATCACCTCGGCGATGCGGGTCTGGCGCACGTCCAGCGCGCTGTCCAGGGCGCGGCGCAGGTCGCCGTCGGTGAACAGCCCGAGCAGGCGATCGTCGGCGTCGACCACCGCGGTCATGCCCAGGCGCTTGCGGCTCATCTCCACCAGCGCCTCGCTGAGGCTGGCGTCTTCGCGGACCTTGGGCAGTTCGTCGCCGCGGTGCATGACGTCGGTGATGTGCAGCAGCAGGCGGCGGCCGAGGCTGCCGGCCGGGTGCGAGCGGGCGAAGTCGTCGGCGGTGAAGCCGCGCGCGTCCAGCAGCGCCACCGCCAGCGCATCGCCCAGCGCCAGCGAGGCGGTGGTGCTGGAGGTCGGCGCGAGGTCCAGCGGGCAGGCCTCGGCTGGCACGCTGACGTCCAGGTGCAGGTCGGCCTCGCGCGCCAGCGTGGACTGCGCGCGCCCGGTCATTGCGATCACCGCGTTGCCCTGGCGCTTGAGCACCGGCAGCAGCATCAGGATCTCGTCGGACTCGCCGGAGTAGGACAACGCCAGGACCACATCGGCGTCGGTGATCATGCCCAAGTCGCCATGCCCGGCCTCGCCCGGGTGCACGAAGAACGCCGGGGTGCCGGTGGAGGCGAGAGTGGCGGCGATCTTGCGCGCCACATGGCCGGACTTGCCCATGCCGGTGGCGACCACGCGCCCGCGCGAACCCAGGATCAACCGGCAGGCGGCCGCGAACTCGGCACCGATGCGCGCGCCGACCGCCGCCAGCGCGGCCTGCTCGATCTCGACCACGCGACGGCCGCTGGCGACCAGGCCGGCGTCGTCGGGCGTCGTGGGAGACAGGGGCGATACATCCATGCGGGTGCCGGTCGGAGGGTAGAATGGCCGATCATTTTATTAGGAAAGCCCGGTGGACGCCGAAACCATCCGTAAACTCATCGAGGCCGGCCTGCCGGACGCGCAGGTGCAGGTGCAGGGCGACGACGGCGTGCACTTCGAGGCCACCGTGGTCAGCGCCGCCTTCGCCGGCAAGCTGCCGCTGGCCCGCCACCGCATGGTCTACGCCACCCTGGGCGAGCTGATGGGCGGGGCGATCCACGCGCTGGCGCTGAACACCCTGACCCCCGAACAGGCCGAGCGCGCCGCCGGCTGAGCCGCCGCGCGCCCGTTTCTCCCCTTTCAATTCCCCCACGAGACCCATGGCCAAAATCGTAGTGACCGGCGGCAACGTGCTGCACGGTGAAGTGAACATTTCCGGCGCCAAGAACGCTGTGCTGCCGATCCTCTGCGCGACCCTGCTGGCCGATGCGCCGGTGGAGATCACCAACGTGCCGCAGCTGCACGACGTGATCACCACGGTGAAGCTGCTCGGCGAGCTGGGCGCGGAGGTCACCATCGACGAAGGCACGCTTTCGCGCGGCAGCGCGATCACCGTCGACCCGCGCAAGGTCCACCAGCACGTCGCCCCGTACGAACTGGTGCGCACCATGCGCGCCTCGATCCTGGTGCTGGGCCCGTTGCTGGCCAAGTTCGGCGCGGCCGAAGTGTCGCTGCCGGGCGGCTGCGCGATCGGCTCGCGGCCGGTCGACCAGCACATCAAGGGCCTGCAGGCGCTGGGCGCGGAGATCAGCGTCGAGAACGGCTACATCAAGGCCAGCAGCAACGGCCGGCTCAAGGGCGGCCGCTACGTGTTCGACATGGTCAGCGTCACCGGCACCGAAAACGTGCTGATGGCCGCGGCCCTGGCCGAGGGCACCACCGTGCTGGAGAACGCGGCGATGGAGCCGGAGGTCAGCGACCTGGCCGACTGCCTGATCGCGCTGGGCGCGAAGATCGAAGGCGCCGGCACCTCGCGTATCGTCGTGCACGGCGTGGAGCGCCTGTCCGGCGGCCGCCACGCGGTGCTGCCGGACCGCATCGAGACCGGCACCTTCCTGGTCGCCGCGGCGATGACCGGCGGCAGCGTGACCGTGCGCCGCGCGCGCGCCGACACCCTCGACGCGGTGCTGGACAAGCTCACCGAGGCCGGCGCCAGCATCGAGACCGGCGAGGACTGGATCCGCCTGGACATGCACGGCAAGCGCCCGCGCGCGGTCAGCCTGACCACCGCGCCGTATCCGGCGTTCCCCACCGACATGCAGGCGCAGTTCATGGCGCTCAACTGCGTGGCCGATGGCGTCGGCGTGATCAACGAGACGATCTTCGAGAACCGTTTCATGCACGTCAACGAACTGCTGCGCCTGGGCGCGGACATCCAGATCGAAGGGCATACCGCGATCGTGCGCGGCGCCGAGCGGCTCAGCGGCGCGCCGGTGATGGCCACCGACCTGCGCGCCTCGGCCTCGCTGATCCTGGCCGGCCTGGTCGCCGACGGCGATACCACCATCGACCGCATCTACCACCTGGACCGGGGGTACGAGAACATCGAGGAGAAGCTGGGGGCGCTGGGCGCGTCCATCCGGCGCGTCGCATGATCCTCAGCGGCCGCTTCAGCCGCCGGCGCAAGGTGTTGCTGGCGATCGTGGTGGTGCTGCTGGCCTGGGTCGGCTATGCCTGGTACACCGGCATCGCCATCACCCAGGGCATCGAGGAGCGCGACATGGACTGGAACGGCGATGGCCAGGTCACCCGCGACGAGATCTGGCAGTCGTTCTACGCGGTCGGCGTGAGCCGCACCCAGAACGGCCCGCGCGAATGCAGCACGTTCTACTGGCGCAGCACCGGCGCGCAGATCCGCGTGGATTGCCGCACCACCTTCAAGGCCGCCCCGGCGGAGAAGAAGTAACGGCGTGGGGCAGGGCGCTGACTGGGCGGCGCCCGCGTGAGGAGTGCTGTACAGAAAGGCCCGTCTGTCGTCACGGTCCATGTGCCGTGGATAGGAGTCAACGCGCGCCGCTTGAGGGTCTGCTGCAAGTCGCCAACTGGTTTCCGCAAGACGATTCGCATCCGCGCGTCGGGGCTGAAGCCCCTCCCACATGGGAAGCACCACGGGCAGGGAGTTGCTGTTGCGATTCCCCAATCCCAGCCCTCACACGGGAACGATCACGCACGGGGAACCGCTTTCACGATTCCCCACTCCCGATTCCCAATTCCCGCGGCGAAGCCGCTTTCACGATTACCCAATCCCCATTCCCCAATCCCGGCTCTTCAGCGCAACGCCTTGATCGTCAGGTCCAGCGCGTCCTGGCCGTTCTCGCGCTGCAGGATGCGCACCGGCACCGGCATGTCCGGCACGATCCAGGCGATGATTTCCTTGGAGCCGTCGGTGCGGCTGACCTTGGTCGCCTGCTCGGTCTTGCCGTTGACGGTGACCGCTTCCTTGCCGGCGACGCGGTAGGTCATCGGCTTGGCGCGGCCCTCGTCGACCATGCGGTAGCTCGGGGTCTTGCCGGCGTTGACGTCGCGCGCGATCGCCAGGTTGATCAGCAGCGCGTCCATGTCGCCCGGCTGCAGCTTCACCGGGCCGCGGCGGTCGGCCTTGAGATCGCCGCCCCAGGTCGCCTGGCCGGTGCTCCAGTCGTAGTTGGCGGTCACCGCCTTCTTCTTGATCAGGAACACCGAGCGGTCGTCGCTGCTAAGCGGACGCAGCTGCCCGCCCTTTTCCTCGAACACGGTGCTCTGGCTGAGGTCGGCGACCTGGTTCTTGATCGCCAGGCTGTAGCGCCAGCGGTCGGCGCCTTGCTTGGCCAGGGTCATCACGCCGTTGGCCTGCATGCCCATGTAGCTGGCCTGGTAGTCCGCGGTGAACGGCTCCAGGGCCAGGGCGGGCAGGCTCGCCGTGGCCAGCAGGGCGGCGGCGAGGGCGGTCAGCGGGCGGGCGATGCGGTTCATGGTCAGGCTCCTTGGTATTCGGTCAGGCGCAGGTCGATGCGGTCTTCGCCGTCCTCGCGCTGCAGGATGCGCACCGGCGTCGGCACGCCGTTGGCGATCCACAGGATGGTCTCATTGCGGCCGCCATTGGTGCGCGACACCCGCAATGCGTCGTAGCTGATGTCGCCGACCTGTACGGTCTCGGTCTGGTCGGCGGCGCGGTACACATGTTCGCGCACCCGGCCGACGTCGACGAAGCGGTAGGTCATGGTCTTGCCGGGCTGTGCGTCGCGCATCAGCGAGAGGTTGAGCAGCAGCGCGCTCTGGTCGCCGGGCTGCAGCGGGATCGGCGCCTGCCGGTCCTTCTTCAGGTCGCCGTCCCAACGCGCCACGCCCTGTTTCCAGTCGTACACGCCGGTGACCTTCTTGCCGAAGAACACCGCCTTCTTGACCGTGCTCTGGCTCTGCGGGACGTAGCGGCCGTCCTGCACGGTGAACACCGTGCTCTGTTCGATGTTCAGGCCGAGGATGCTGGCGAAGCCGCTGCGGCCATGCACGCCCAGGTCGACCCGCCACTGGTCGCCGCCGGTGTGCACCACGTCCATGCGCGCGTCGCCGGCCGGCTTGCCCTTGTACAGCGCGTCGTAGGTGGCCACGAACGGCTGCAGCGGCGGCGGCGTCCAGGCCTCCGCCGGCAGCGCCGGCGCCGCTGCGGCGGCCGGTGCCGATGCCGGGGCAGCGGTGGCGGGCGTGGTCGGGGCGGGGGCGGTCTGCGGCGCCGGCGCGACCTGCGCAGCGACGATGGGCGCCAGCAGGCCGAGGCCGGACGCGACGAGGAAGGCGAACGGACGCGGAGCGAGCTTCATGGGATCGGCTGGCGTGAGCGGGAGGGAAGAGGGGGGAGGGGCCGCGGAAGGTGCGGCAGCGCATTCAGGGAAGCAGCACGTCGTCGCAATCTAGGCGCAGCGGACTAAACCGGCACTGACCGTCCAGCCAGACCTTGCCGTCCCGTTCAGCCAGACGGCCCGCCGCGGCCAGCCGCAGCACCGCGCACAGCAGCCGGTGTTCGCGCGGCAGCAGGCGCTGCGCCAGGTCGTCGGGACCGTCGCCGGGCTGCACCGGCACCCGCACCTGCGCGATCACCGCGCCGGCGTCCAGTTCCGGCACCACGAAATGCACGCTGGCGCCGTGTTCGGCGTCGCCGGCCGCCAAGGCCTGGGCATGGGTGTGCAGGCCGCGGTACTTGGGCAGCAGCGAGGGGTGGATGTTGAGCAGGCGCCCGCCGAAGCGCTGCACGAAGCCGGCGCCGAGAATGCGCATGTAGCCGGCGCAGACCACACAGTCCGGCCGTGCCGCGGCGACCGCGTCGCCCAGCGCCTGCTCGAAGGCGACGCGATCGGGGAAGTCCTTGGGCCGCGCCGACCAGCGCCGGTCCGGCGCCACCATCGCCAGCGCCGGCGCCTCCGGACGATCGCCGAACACGCCGACCACCTCGGCATCGAGGGTGCCGGCGGCGATCGCGGCGAGGATGGCCTGCAGGTTGGAGCCGCGCCCGGAGGCGAGGACAGCGAGGCGGAGCGTCATCGGGCGGGAGTCCGGAACAGGGCGCCCACGGCCGGGCGCTGCAATGTCAGCAGGGTGGCGATGCCCAGTGCGGTGCCCAGCGGGAAGCCCAGGCAGGTGATCACGGCGCCGGCGTAGCACAGCCCCAACTGGCGACGCTGGCGCAAGGCCCGCGCAACCAGCACCTTGAGCAGCAGCGCGAGCAGGCCGAAGCCGAGCAGGATCGACAGCATCACGATCGCGATGACGCCGCTCTGCGCCTGGTCCGGGCTCTGGCCGACGGCGTTGAGCTGCGCCTCCTCGTGCACGCCGTAGGCCAGCAAAGCGCCCACCAGCAGCACCACGACGACCTGCAGCCCCGCCATGACGGCATACAGCGTCGCCAGGGTGTTCAGGTCGGAGGTGGCACGCACAACATCGGCGGCATGGCCGCCAGAGACGGGGAGGGGCGGTGGCAGCGACATCGTCTGTCTCAGCGCGAGGTGGAGGGAAGCGGGCGCGCAATGCGTCGCCACGGCCAGGCGCTGGCGCAGCCCAGCGTGGCCAGCAGCATGTCCATGTGCGCATCCCAGGGATCGCCCTGCTGGCCGTTGTAGGACTCGGCCTGCTCCGGCGACAGCAGCAGCGCGATCAGCCATTCCAGCCATTCGTAGACCAGGCTGACGCACATGATCGCCATCGTCGCCAAAACGAAGGCCTGCCGCGCCGACAGCGCCGGCCAGCGCTGGCGCGCGTGGTCGCGCAATGCCGGCGCGAAGCACACCCCGAACAGCAGGTGGATCAGCCGATCGGTGTGATTGCGCTGCCAGCCGAAGGCCGCACTCGGCGACCAGCCACCGGTCAGCGCGCGCAGCCACTGGTCGTAGGGCACATTGGAATAGAGCCAGTGCGCGGCGACGTTGTGCACGCTGATGAAGAGGCAGATAGCCGCGAAGTGGCCGGTGCGCAGCGGCCATCGCCGGTCGTGCCAGACCAGCCAGACCAGGCCCAGCACTGCCAGGGAGCTGTGCATGGCCTGTTCCGCCGGCCACAGCGGCCGCAGCCAACTGGCGGCGAACACCGCCAGCGCCAGCGTCAGCCAGGCGCGCTTGGCCGCCGCCATGCGACTCAGCCGATGTGCACGCGTTCGCCGGCGTCCGCGGCGGCCACCACCGCGCCGATCTGCCAGTGCGCCAGGCCCAGGGTGTCCAGGCTGCGCTCCAGCGCGGCCACCTGCTCCGGCGCGGCGACCAGCACGAAGCCGATGCCGCAGTTGAAGGTGCGCCACATCTCGCTGTCGGCCACCGCGCCTTCGCGCTGCAGCCACTCGAACACCGGCGGCAGGGTCCAGGCACTGGCGCGGATGTCCAGGCCCAGGCCGTCCGGGATGACGCGGATGATGTTCTCGGTCAGGCCGCCGCCGGTGATGTGCGCCATGGCATGGATGGCTTCGCCCTGTTCGCGCAGCAGCGACAGGATCGGCTTGACGTACAGCGCGGTCGGCGCCATCAGCGCGTCGGTCAGGGCCACGCCGCCGACCTGCAGGTCGGCCGGGCGCCCGGCCGACCTGCAGGTCGG
>NZ_NQYT01000041.1:0-31446 GCF_009192935.1 Xanthomonas sp. LMG 12461 | reverse complement strand
TCCAGATGCGGGTCAGCGTTGTTTCCTGTCCCAGGCTGCCGCCCCACCCCGCAGACCGCGCGCGCCGCCTGAGCCCGCGCCCATGCCGAGATGCCGGCGGCGCCCGCTTCTCCGCTCCCGATCGCGCGACCGGGCCCTGTCCCAGGCCTCCTCGCTTCTGGTCTAGACCAACCACCCGCAAGGGCCGCGCTGTGGCGCATGGCATGCCCAGGCTGCGGCCGCTGGCACGGCGCGCCGGGTCGTGCCGGCACCGCGAGGCACGCGCATGAGCGCCCGCCACCAGATGCACGGCATGGGCATGCAGACCGTGGCCGCCGACTGGCCGCCGCTGTCCGATGGCGAGGTGGAAGCCCTGCTGCAGCAGTACGCCCTGCCCGGCCGCCTGCACGCCTTGCGTTGGCACAGCCCGCGCCCGTTTTCGGCGGCGGCGGAGGTCGAGACCGGCGTCGGCACGCTGTTCGTCAAGCGCCACCACCGTCGCGTGCGCGACCTGCACGCGCTGGGCGAGGAGCATGCCTTCATCGCGCATCTGCGCGCGCAGGACGTGCCGGTGCCGGAGGTGCTGCGCGACCGCGATGGCGCCAGCGCCGTGCGGCGCGGCCACTGGACCTACGAGGTGATGCGCGCCGGCGCGGGCGAAGACCGCTATCGCGAGGCGATGTCGTGGACGCCCTTCGCCGACACCGCGCAGGCCGCTGCCGCCGGCCGCGCGCTGGCCGCGCTGCACCGTGCCGCGGCCGGCTACGCCGCGCCGCCGCGCAGCACCACCGTGCTGGTCGCCAACCTGCGCCTGTTCGCCCAGCCGCAGCCGTTGCAGGCGCTGGAGCACGATCTGGCACGGCGTCCGGCGCTGGCCGCATGGCTGCAGCAACGCGACTGGCAGGACGACCTGCGCGTGCAGCTGCTGCCCTGGCACGCACAGGCCTGGCCGCTGCTGCAGACACCGCCGCCGGCACTGTGGACGCATGGCGACTGGCACGCCTCCAACCTGCTGTGGCGCGGACACGGCGCCGCCAGCACGGTCAGCGCGGTGTTCGATTTTGGCCTGGCCGACCGCAGTTTCGCCCTGTTCGACCTGGCCACCGCGATCGAGCGCAACCTGATCCCGTGGCTGCAACTGGACGACGGCGGCACCGCCGTCGCCGATGTCGACCAGCTCGATGCGCTGCTGCACGGCTATTCCACATTGCTGCCGCTGGACGCGGCGCACCTGCGCCTGCTGGCCGCGCTGCTGCCGCTGGTGCATGCCGATTTCGCGCTCAGCGAGATCGAGTACTTCGCCGGCATCACCGGCTCGGACATGCACGCCGAGATCGCCTACCGCCGCTATCTGCTCGGCCACGCCGCCTGGTTCGGCCAGGGCGAGGGCCAACGCCTGCTGCGGCACCTGCAGCGACGCGCGGCGGCCGCGCCATGAACCGTCGCATCCACCCCGACACGTCCGCCGTCACGCCTGCCGCGCACGCACCGCGCGGCGCTGCCGCTTCCGCTTCTCTCCTTCGTTTCGTTTCCCCGAGGTCGTTCCGCATGCTTCCCACCTGCCGTTTCCCCGCTCCGCACGCCCTCGCGCTGGCCCTGGCCATCGCCCTGCCGCTGCCGGCCCTGGCCGCCGACGCTGCGCCGGCGCCCGCCAGCGCGCAGACCCCGGTCGAACTGGACGCGGTCAACGTGCAGGGTCGCCAGCCGCACGACCGCAGCAGCCTGAGCGGCTATGGCGACGCGCCGCTGCTGGACACGCCGATGGCGATCGACACCATCGATCGCACGCAGCTGTCCGACCGCCAGGTGCGCGTGCTCAGCGAGGTGCTGCGCGCCGACGCCGCGGTCGGCGACAGCTACGCGCCGATCGGCTACTACGAGAACTTCCTGGTCCGCGGCTATTCGCTGGATGCGGCCAACAGCTACCGCATCAACGGCCTGACCATCGCCGGCGAACAGAACGTGGCGCTGGAGAACAAGGAGCAGGTGCAGGTGCTCAAGGGTCTATCCGGGGTGCTGTCCGGCATCACCACCCCGGCCGGCGTGATCGACTACCAGACCAAGCGCCCGCAGCACGTGCGCAGCCTGGTGCTGAACGGCGACGACGACGGCAGCCGAGGTGCGGCGGTGGACCTGGGCGACTGGTTCGGCAGCGAGCGTCAGTTCGGCCTGCGCGTCAACGCCGCGCACGAGACCCTGCGCAGCTATGTCGATCACGCCGACGGCCACCGCAACTTCCTGTCGCTGGCCGCGGACTGGAACATCGACCCGCAATCGACCCTGCAACTGGACGTGGAGTACCAGGACCGCCAGCAGCGCTCGGTGCCGGGCTACCAGTTGCTCGGCGGCACGCAGTTGCCGAGCGGAGTGTCCGTGCATCGCCTGCTCGCCTACCAGCCGTGGTCCAGGCCGGTCGGCATCGAGGCGCTGAATGCGCAGGCGCGCTACGAATACCGCTTCAGCGACGCCTGGCATCTGCAGGTGGCCGCCTCGCACAGCCGCGCACTGATCGACGACTACTCCAGCTTCGCCTGGGGCTGCTACGGCGCGGCCAGCTGCGCCGGCGACGCGGTGCCCAACCATTTCAGCCGCGAAGGCGACTACGACATCTACGACTACCGCAGCCCCGCCGACAGCCGCCGCAACGACGAACTGCAGGCGATCGCCAGCGGCAGCGCCAGCACCGGCGTGCTGCAGCACCAGTTCCAGGTCGGCGTCGACTACCTGCATCGCACCATCTACCGCCACGGCTCGATCAACGAGATGATCGGCAGCGGCAACATCGACGCCGATCCGCCGCTGCTGTCGCCTGCCGACGCCGTGCTCGGCCCCAAGCGTCGGCGCCTGGACAGCGCGCAGACCGCGCTGCTGGCCAGCGACCGCATCGGCATCGGCGATGCCTGGCAGTTGCTGCTGGGCGCACGCCAGGTGCGCTACGACGAACGCGCCTGGGACCGCGACGGCAGCCTGACCCGACGCACGCGCCGTTCGGTGTTTCTGCCGCAGGCGGCGCTGCTGTTCAAGCTGCGGCCGTCGCTGTCGCTGTACGCCAGCTTCGCCAAGGGCCTGGCCCCCGGCGGCACCGCGCCGTGGTTCGCCAGCAACGCCGACAGCATCCTCGCCCCTACCAGCGCCTACCAGCGCGAGGCCGGCATGAAGTTCGAGCGCGATGGCGTGACTTTGGGCGCGGCGCTGTTCGACATGCGCCAGGCCAACCAGTACGCGCAACCGCAGGCCGACGGCAGTTTCCTGTTCGTGCAGCAGGGCCGCCTGCACAACCGCGGCATCGAACTGTCCGCCGCCGGCACGCTGGGCGCCGGCCTGCACCTGCAGGCCAGCGTCGCCGGCATCCGCGCGCGCGCCGAGGACACCGGCACGCCGGGCGACGAAGGCCACCAGGCACTGAACGTGCCGCGGCTGCGCGCCAGCGCCCAGGCCAGCTGGGACGTGCCCGGCGTCAGCGGCCTGGCGCTGCTGGGCGGCGCGCAGTACAGCGGCGCCAAGTACGCCGACCGCAGCGGCCAGGTCGCCGTCGGCGGCTACAGCGTCTACACCCTTGGCGCCCGCTACGCCACGCGCCTGGGCGCGGTGCCGACCACACTGCGGTTGAGCGTGGACAACCTCACCGACAAGCGCTACTGGCGCGACGTCGGCGCCTACGAAGGCGACGACTATCTGTTCCTCGGTGCGCCGCGGACGGCGCGGCTGGCGCTGCAGTTCGATTTTTGAAGGGCCGGGAATGGGGAATGGGGATTCGGGATTGGTAAAAGCCAAAAGCGGGACATGGCGCGTCACCTGAGTAGGAGCGGCTTCAGCCGCGACGCGCCATTGCTGACAGGTTGCTGCTGATTCGGATAGTGAGACAAGCGCTGCTCCTTCATTGTCTTCTTCTCTTGCAAAAACGCCTGCCCGTGTTATCCGGATCCACCATGACGTCATCCACTGCTGCTCCTTTCGAACACCAGCCGCGCCGATGACCAAGGTGGCAATCCACTGTCATGCAGTCGAGACGCGCGAAGTGATGTGCTTTCCGATGGCGCAATGCGTCGGGACTGAAGTCCCTCCCACAGTGCACTCGGCCGGCTTGCCGCCAGCCCCTGCGGGAGCGGCTTCAGCCGCGACGCGCTATTGCTGACGGGTCGCGGCTGAAGCCGCTGCTACAACACGCGCGCAATGCACTGCGCTCGCGAACAATCCCCAATCCCTAATCCCCACTCCCGGCCTCCCCACCATGTCCCCGCTCGAATTGCTCGCCGTCCTGATCAACGTCCTGGGTGTGTGGCTGACCGCGCGGCGGGTGCGTTGGTGCTGGCCGGTCAACGTGGTGGCGGTGCTGTTGTATGCGTGGCTGTTCTATCAGTGGAAGCTGTATTCGGACATGCTGCTGCAGGGCCTGTACGTGGTGCTGCAGGGTTACGGCTGGTGGCGCTGGAGCAACGGGCTGGGCGACGACGGCAAGGTCCAGGTCGGGCCGCTGCCGTGGGGCGAAGGCCTGCGTTCGCTGCTGGCCGGCGCCGTCGGCGCGGCGCTGTTGGGCTGGTGGATGCACCGGCACACCGATGCGGCGCTGCCGTGGCTGGACGCGGCGCTATCGGCGTTCAGCGTGGTCGCCAGCGTGTGGGCCGCGCGCAAGCGCATCGCCAACTGGGGCCTGTGGATCGTGCTGGACTGCGTCTACGTCGGCGTGTTCGTGTACAAGGGGCTGTACCCCACCGCCGCGCTGTACGCCGGATTCGTGGCGTTGGCGGTGTACGGACTGCGCCTGTGGCAGGCCGATCTGCGCCGCGCGCAAGCCGTCACCTGACACGCCACGCGCTCTTTGCCGCCTGGCGGCACAGCGCGTGCCGTCGTCAACTCGATGCGAATGGCGCGCCGCAGCCGCACGAGCATCACGCGAACATCAGTCGCCCGCATCGTCCGCGACCCTGCCGGCAGCGTAGTCTTGTCAGCAACGCTTCTCCACGCTCTGGATTTCGCATGCACTTCGCCACCGCCGCCGGCTTCGCCCAACGCATCGCCGATGCGCTGCTGGCGCGCATCGCCGCCGGCGAATGGCGCGCCGACCAGCGGCTGCCGGTGGAGCGCGAACTGGCCGCATTGTTCGGTTGCACCCGCATCACCTTGCGCGAGGCGCTGCAGCAACTGGAATCGGACGGGCACATCTACCGCGAGAATCGCCGCGGCTGGTTCGTCAGCGCGCCGCGGGTACGCCACGATCCCAACAGCATCGCCGGCTTCATGCAGTACGTGGCCGCGCAGGGCGGCGTCCCGCGCACCGAACTGCTCGCCGCGCAGCGCCAGCCGGCCGGCCCGGCGCTCGCCCGGCACCTCCACCTGGACGATCCCGATGCAGAGGTGTTCGTGCTGCGCCGGCGCCGCTGGATCGGACGGCGCGCCGTGCTGCTGGAGACCAATGCGATCCTCGCCGCGTGGGCGCCGCGCCTGCTCGACCACGACCTGGCCGGCTCGCTGAGCGCCGTGCTGACCCAGCGCCTGGGCTTGCGCCAGGCGCGCAGCCGGCTGTCGATGTATCCGGCCACACTCGATGCCGAGCAGGCCGCACTGCTGCAATCCACCGCCGGCACGCCGTGCTTCCGCCTGCAGCGCGTCAGCTACGATCCCGACGGACATGCCGTGGAATTCGACATCGAGTCCTGGCGCCACGACGTGCTGGAAGTGTCGGTGGATGTCTACGCGCCGCCGGAATGAGTCCGGCTTGTTCGCTATCGCGACACGAGGTGGAGACGCAGCGGACCACACCCGCTCCCAACCAGGAACCAACAGCGACGCCGCTGGCGTCTGATTGCAATATCAGTCGTGACCGACTGCCGCGCCAGCCGAGGGGTCAGGGAGCAACGCTTCAACAACCCTATAACAGGCGCACGTCGGCAATTTCCGCCTCACCACCAGAACCATAGACGATGGCTGCCCTTGCCGATGGCGTAGTCCCCCTGCCCGTTCGCAATGCCCGCGATGCCTTCCCGCAACGCCGCAAGCCACGCCGAGCCGACCTCAAGTGCAGCTGGCGCTGCGTCTACGGGAAAAGACCAGTGATCGTCGGTCGTGGACAGCGTGAAGCGCAGCTTCTCCGGCGCCACCCAAGCGGCGAGCCCGCGCCGGTTGTTCGGCACGCCAAGTTCGGTCTTGCTCGGTGCAGTAATGAGAAGCGTGCGGGAACCGGCGCCGTCGGCAGCCAAGGCGTCCAGCAACGCCAACAGCGACTGGCATCCAGTTGGATCTGCGTTGAGATGCCAGCCGGGATAGTTGCGCTCGTTCTCGAGATAGCGCCACAGCGAGATGCGGCCGGTTTGCGTCCAGCGATGGGCAAGCCGCAGGTCGGGCGGCCACAGGCTAGGCATCGAACAACGCACGTTGCGGATCCGGCGGCGGCAGCGTGTCGTACAGGCGCTGCAGCTCTTCGCGGCAGGCGCGCAGCGGATCGTGCATCAGGAAGCCGGCCAGGCGCGCGTGCCAGGCCGGCCAGCGCGTGGCCAGCGCGTCCATGTCGCCGTCGGCGGCGCGGCCTTCACCACTGCACGCGACATGCGCGGTCTCGCACAGCACGTTGCGCCAGCCGAGCCCGGCCATGCGCAGCGACAGATCGGTCAGCGCCGCATACCAGGAGCCGTAGCTGCTGGCGTCCAGCCCGCCGGCGCGCTGCCGCGCCACGCCACGCAGCACCACCGCATGGCACACCGCCGACGGCAGTTCCGGATGCAGCGGCGGCAGGGCCGCGCAGGCCCGTGCAAGGCGCTCGGGATCCTCGGGCAGCGGATTGATCTCGCCCAGCCGCGGCCACGCACAGGCTTCGCCGGCATTGCTCCACGGCGTGGCGCTGGCGATGGCCGCGTCGCGCGCCAGGCAGGCGCTCAACTGCAGCAACCAGCCCGGCCCGGGCTGCGCATCGGCCGCCAGCACTGCCACGTCGGCATCGCCGCAGGCACGCAGCATCTCGTCCACATGCGCGACCTCGCCGAGCATGCGCGGCCGCCGCGTGTAGTCGGCCTGCAGGCGCGTGCGCGCCAGCCAGGCCTCGATCACCCGGATGCCGCGCGGGCCGGCCTGCGCATCGTCGGCCAGCCACACGCGGGTGCCAGCCGACGTGTTCGCCTCCAACGCACCCAGGCAGGCGTCCAGCGCGACGTCGTCGACGCCGACCGCCAGCAGCACGATGGGCAGGCTCACCCGCTTACTTCTTGCCGCGTGCCGGCAGCGGCTTCATGGCCTCGAACTTCTGTCCGTATTCGTCGGTGAGATTGCGCGCTTCCTGCGGGTTGCGCACGATCGAGGGGGTCAGCAACACGATCACTTCCTGCCGATTACTGTCCTGGGTCTTCTGCCCGAACAGCGCACCAACCACCGGCAGCTTGCTCAGGTACGGCACGCCGTTGCTGCCGTCGGTGGTGCTGTCGCTGATCAGGCCGGCCAGCATGATGGTGTCACCGCTCTGTACCGCCGCCTCGGTCTTGACGCGACGGGTGTTGATCGGGACGTTGCAGGCGACGCTGGTGCCGGCGCTGGTGCCGCAATTGGTCGGCGCCGCTCCAGGCGAACTGACTTCCTGGACGATGTCCAGGAACACCATGCCGTCCTTGGTCACACGCGGACGCACCTTGAGGATCACGCCGGTATCCAGGTAGTTCACCGAGGAATATGTAGCGCCGGTGCCCAGGCCCGTGTCGACGCTGACTGAATTGATCGGGATGCGCGTGCCCACGTTGAGTGTTGCTTCGGCATTGTTGCGAACGAACACCGAAGGCGTCTGCAGCAGTTTGACATTGGTGACCTGATCCAGCGCAGAAATCACCGCGGCTGCGTTCCTGCCCAGGAAGGTCCAGCCCAAACCGCTGCTGCCAGTAATGCTGCCGGCGATGTCGCCCCAGATCTTGCGGCCGGCCGCGCTGGGCAGATTCGCGCCACCGCCAATGCCGATGTTGTCGGCATTGGCCGGCGCATTCACCGCCTGCTCGAAGTACCAGTTGACGCCATACTTCAGTTTACCGGTCAGATTGACCTCCGCCACCTGCGCCTCGATGTGCACCTGCATCGGCATCACGTCGAGCTTCTCGACCACGTCGCGGATCGAGCGCCAGGCCTGCGGGGTCGAGCGCACCAGCAGGGTATTGGTTTCCTCCACCGCCGACACGCCGACCTTGTCGCCCTGCACTTCCAGGGTCACGCTGCCGTTGCCGGACGTGCGCGGGGACAGCTGCAGACTGCCACTCCCCAAGCCGCCGCCACTGCTGCCGGAGGAACTGCTGCTGCCCAGGCTGTCGCTGCTGCTGCCCAGGCTCCCGCCCAAGCTGCCGCCGCCCAGGCTGCTGCTGTCGCTGCCGTTGAAGCCGCCCAGGCCGCCGCCGTTCAACTGGCTCATCTGCGAGCCCGGCATCAGCGAGGCGTTGGAGTCGCCGCGGTTGCCGCCGCCGGCGCCGAACACTTCGGCCAGGCGGTCGGCCAGGTCCTTGGCCTTGATGTACTTGAGCTCGTAGGAGAACAGCCGCGCGCCGCCGCCGGCGCTGTCGATGCGGTCCAGCCACTCCTGGATCTGGTCCAGGTAGCGCGCCTGCGGGGTGATCACCAGCACCGCGTTGGCGTTCTCCAGCGGCATGAAGCGGAACATGCCGGCACTGGGCGTCTTGCTGTTCTCGCCGAACACCTTCTCCAGGTCGGCCGCGACCTGCTCGGCTTTGCCCGACTGGATCGGGAACACCCCCACCGACATGCCCGACAGCCAGTCGACGTCGAAGATCTGCACGGTGCGCAGGTAGTTCTCCAGCTCGGCGCGGGTGCCGCCCAGGGTGATGACGTTGCGCGAGCCGTCGATGCCGACGATGGCGTTCGGCCGCGCGTACGGCTCCAGCACCTTCTTCATCTCGCTGGCGGAGATGTACTTCAGCGGCACCACGCGCACCTCGAAGCCGCGCGCGTTGGCCGGCGAGGCGGTGCTCGGCGCCACCGTGCCGGCCAGGGCCTGGTCGGCGGGGACGATGTTGTAGCGGCCGCCGCTGTAGACCATGCGCGCGTTGTTCCAGCCCAGCACCATCTCCAGCAGGTTCAGCGCCTGCGCCGGCGACACCGGCTTGGGCGTGGCCAGGGTCACCGTGCCCTGCACGCCCGGCGCGATCACGTAGTTCTGCCCGAGCATGTCGCCGAGGATGGCCTTGACCACCGCCTGCAGCGATTCGCCCTCGAAGTTGAAGGTGGCGCTGCCGCTGCTGGCGTTGCCCAGCGACGGCGCTGGCGCCGCGGCAGCCGCGGAATTGATCATGGTGCCGCTGCCGCGGCGGATCACCGGGGTGGCGCGCTCGGGCAAGGCGTTGGGATCGGCCGGGCCGCCCTGGCCGTCGCTCTGGGTGCTGCCGGCCGCGCCGACCTGAGGGTTGATCGCGGCGCCGCGACGGATGTCCGGCGAGGGCGTGGTGGCGCAGCCGGCCACCAGGCCGATGGCGAGGAACAGGGAAAACAGACGCGGCGTCATGCGATCACTCTTCAAGGGTTCTGACCTGAGGGGTTGTTCTGGCGCTGTTGCTGCAATTGCCGACGGCGCGCTTCGATCCGCTCGCGGATGGCCTGCAACTGCTCCGACGACGGAGCCGGCGACGACGGCTGAGGGGCGCTCGGGGTCGGTGCCTGGTTCGGCACCGGGTTGGGGGTGGACTGGTTCGGCGGGCGCGGCGCGTTGGCGTTGGACTGGCCATTGGGCGCGGACGCCGGCGGCGGCATCTGCCCCTGCGCGGCACGCCCGGCCTGGCCGAGCACGGTCGGCGGTTGCCCGCCCTTGCCGTCGAACACCTTCAATTCCAGGGTCTGGGTGCCACCGGAACCGCTGACCGTGGCCTGCCGTGGCGACAGCGACAGCAGCCGCCAGCCCTGCACGGCGTCGCCGCCTTCCTTCAGGCGCAGCGATTCGCCCTGCTCGGTGGTCAGCGTCGCCATCTTGAAGCGGTCGGTGAGCAGCACGCCGGTCAGGCGCACGTTGGGCGCGGCGGCCTGGCCGTTGTCGGCGCTGAGGAAGAACGGATGCGGACGGCGATCCTCGGCGAACACCGGGCGCGCGGCGATCTCGCCGTACTGCGAGAAATCGCCCAGACGCTGCGTGGTGGCCGCGGGCAAGCCCGGCAGCCGCTGCAGCATCGACGGATCGTCGGGCAGCGGCGCCACGCGTTCGCCGAGCCCACCCAGGCCCAACGCCCAGATCAGCAGCCCCCACAGCGCCAGCGTGCCCAGCCACACGGTACGCAGGCCCATCGCTTCAATTCGCATGGCGGCCCTCCACCTGTTGCGGCAGGTCCGCCGGCGCGGCATTCGCGGCGCCGGGCGCACCTGGCGGGTTGGTCGCGCTGGGGGTGGACGGCGGCGGCGACGGCACGGCGGCCGGCTCGGTCGGGCCAGCGCCGGCGGAACCGCCGGCGTTCATCACCGGCGTGGCCGCGGCGGGGGCCGCTGCTGCCGACGGGTCCGGTGTGGCGGACGCCGCCGGCGGCGCCGGCATCGCGTTCGGGCGCAGGTAGCCGGCCAGTTCGAAGGCCACGTCCAGGCCGTTGCCGCTCTCGCCCGGCGAGAGCTGGTAGCGCTGCGCCATCACGTTGAGGTTGTCGATGAACAGCGCCGGCGTGCCGCTCTCCAGCGCATGCAATACCGCCGCCAGTTCCGGCGTGCCGCAGCGCAGGCGCACCTGCACCGCCACGCGGGTGAAGCGGTCGCTGCGGTTGTCGGCGGCCAGCGGCGAGCGGTTGCTGATCGCGCAGCTGCGGTTGCCGGGGCTGGCCGTGGCCACCGCACTTTCCAGGCGCTGCACCAGACCGGCCGAGGCCAGTTCGGCCGAGGTCTCGCGCAGGAAGCCCGGGCGCGTGGCCAGTTCGCGCTGCGCCTGCTGCAGCCGTTGCGCCACCTGCGGCGCCTGCTGCAACTGCATGCGCACGCGCAGTTCGCGCTGCTGCAGTTCCTGGATCTGCGCATCGACCTCGCGCATCGGCACGGTCCACCACGGATGCACCAGCACCAGGTAGCCCAGCGCCAGCGCCGCCAGCAGCAGGCCCAGCGCCAGCCAGCGGTCGCGCTTATCGACCTGCACCGGCATCGGCGGCCTCCTTGCGCTTGGTGCCGGCCAGCTCGGCGGTGAGGGTGAAGCGGTCGCGGTGGCTGCCCGGATCGGCCTGCAGCACGCCGGTCAGCGACGGCGTGCGCCACAGCGGCGAGCCTTCCAGGCGCCCGACCAGCGACGAGGCTTCGCTGCTGAGGCCGATCAACTGCAACTGGTTGCCCTCGATCGAGAACTTCTCCAGATAGGTGCCCTCCGGCAGGCGCTTGCTCAATTCGTTCCAGACCTCCACCGAGGCCGGGCGCTCGGCACGCAACTGGTCGAAGAACGCGGCGCCTTCGACCAGGTCGAGCAGCTGCTGGCGCTGCGCGGCGACCGCGCGCGCGCGCTGCGCACCGCTGTCCACCTGGGTGCGCAGGTGCTCCAGCGCATCGCGGCGGTTGTCCAGCAGTTGCCAGCCGGCCGCGCACAGCGCCAGCAGCGCGGTGGCGGCAAGAATCGCGTTCCAGCGCCGCATCGGGTCGGCGCGGCGGTGGCGCTGTTCCTGCGGCAGCAGATTCACTCCCAGTGGCGCGCCATCGCTGCCGGCGACGTCGATGCCGGCCAGGGTCGGGCGCAGCGCGCCGGCGCTGGCCTGCAGGTCGTCCAGCACGCGGCGCGGGGCCACCACCAGTTCGGCGTCGAGCTGGGCGTCGTCGCGGCGACCGTCGGCGCGCACGTCGTAGATCACCTGGTCGGCCTGGAACGGGGTCTGCCGGTCGATCTCGAACTTCACCACCTCGCGCAGGTGTTCGGCGGCCGCCGCCGGCAGGCGCAACCGGCGTTGCAGCGCGGCCCCGGCCGGCAACAGCCACACCCGCGGCAGCGCCGCCAGGCGCGGCCCCAGCAGCGCCTCCAGTTCGTCGGGCAGCAGCGGCCACGGCAGCGCCAGCGGCGCGCCCAGTTCGGACTCGACCTGCCGCGCCAGCATCAGCTGCTCGCCCTCGCGCCACAGCAGCAGCCGCGCCTGCGACCAGCCCAGCTGCAGTTGCCAGCGCGGCGGCAGCCACGCCATCAGCGAGCGCTGCCACCAGGCCAGCAGCCCGCCCGCACCGGGGGCGATGCGTACGCCAAGTTTGTCCATCGTGTCGCGCCACGCCGTCATCGCACCGTCGTTCCTTCTTCCCAACGCAACACAGTGTAGGCGGAGCCCGGCAGCGCCGACGAGCCTGGGCGCACCACCGCGCGCAACACGCCCTCGCGGCCATTGCCCAGCCGCGCCCGGCTTTCGATGCTATAGGTGCCGCCACCGCCCATGCCGACCATGCCGAGCTGGGTCTGGTCGGTGCGTTCGCGCTGCGCCAGCACCTGCTGCGCGTCCAGGCCGAGCGCGGTCAGCACCGGCCCCGGCGCGAAGTCCGGCGTCGGCCGCGACACCCCGCCGTACAGGGTCAGGTTGGGCAGCAGCTTGGCGTACAGCTCCGGGTCCATGCCCAGCACCAGCTGCAGTTCGGCCAGGCTTTCGAACGGCGCATCCTTGGCGCCGTAGGGCAAACCGGCGGCGGCATAGTCCGGATCCTCGGCGCCGTTGGGCTGGGTCAGGTTGTCGGGATCGCGCCAGTCCACGATCGCCGCGGCGATGCGCTCGGCGCGCTGCGGATCTTCGCCGACCGCGCGCACCAGCGCCGCCAGCAGTTGCGCATCGGCCATGTTCAGATCGACCTTGCCGCTTTCATCGGTGACCCGCAGGTCGACCGTGGCGCCCTCGTACTGCCAGCGGTAGCGCCGGCCGTCGGCACGCCAGCCCGGCTGGGTAGGCGTGCCGGCGAGCCGGGTCAGCGCGTATTCCAGGCCGGCGCGGGCGCGTTCCTGCGCCTCGGCGCCGTCGCCGAGCACCTTGCCCTGCAGGTTCTCGGTGCGCGCGGTCAGCGCGAACGCGCCGATCAGCGCGGTCAGCAGCGCGATCAGCCACAGCACCAGCACCAGCGCGGCGCCGCGGTGGCGATGCATCGCGCTCATTGCCGCATCTCCGCGCCACCGGCCTGGCGCAGCGCCACCACCAGCGGCGGCCACGCCGTGCCGTCGCCGCTGCGCAACTCGATCGAGACCAGCAGCGGCAGCATGTCGGTGCGCTCCCAGCGCTCCTGCCAGGGGCCGATGGTGCCGCGCTCCGGGTCCAGGCCGCGGTAGCGGAAGCGCACCTCGCGCAGGTCGCGCGCCAGCGGCTCGGGCGGGCGCGGCGGGGTCTCGGCGAGTTGCTTGCCGGCCTGCACCTGCACCAGCGCGATCGCCAGTTGCCGATGGTCGCCCTCGCCGCTGACCCGCAGGTCGTGCAGGTAGGGGCCACCGCGGCCGAGGTACTCGGGCAGATCGGCCACGAACTGCATGCGCTGCGGTTCGCCGACGAAACGCACCGGCTGCAGGGTGTGCGTGTCGATATCCAGCGGCAGCGATTGCGCGCCGCTCAGGCGCCGGCGCAGGAAGCCCTCGACCGCGCGCATGCGTTCACTGCGTCCGGCGATCGCCTCGCCGCGGCCGCTGATCGCCATCGCCGAGCGCAGCGTGGCGAAGGCAAGGGTCAGGCCGCCGACCAGCAGCACCGTGGCCAGCAGCACCTCGATCAGGGTGAAGCCGCGCGCGGCGGCGCGCGGCGGCGCGCGCGTGATCATTGCGGCACCCCGTTGCCTTGCGGGGCGACCAGGCGCAGGGTCTTCCACTGCAGCGCCTGCGCCGGCGTATCGCCCCAGCGCACCTGCAGGGTCAATTGCAGCAAGGTCGGCGCGCCGGGCGTCACCGCGGCATCGGGCGGCCGCCGCGGGTCGGCGTAGGGCGCCACGTCCAGGGTCCAGCGGTAGCGACCCTGATCCAGCGTGCCCTGGCTGCGTCCCGGCTGCAGCGGCTGCTCCACGCCCTGCGCCGCCAGCAGCGACTGCGCGTACAGGGTGGCGCGGCTCAACTGGTCGGCACGCTGCACCTGGCGTGCGGCGCCGGACAGCGAGCCCAGCAGCAGGGTCAGCGCCAGCGCCAGCAGCGCGAACGCCACGATCACCTCGATCAAGGTGTAGCCGCGCTGGCGGTTCATGGGCCCGCCTGGTCCGGTGCGCGCCCGACCGTGACCTCGCCGGTCAGCCAGGTCACGTCGACGCGCCAGCGCGCCTGGCGCGCCTGCAGGTCGATGCGCCCGCCAGTGGAGGCGCCGTCCTCGAAGAACTGGATCGCGCCCTCGCCGTCGCGGCGCTGCGCCTGGCGCGCACCGGTGAAGCGGATCGTCAGCGACGGCGGGATCTCGCCGTGGCGGCCGTTGGGCGCCTGCCAGCGGTGCGCCTGCGGATCGATCAGGAACCGCTGCGGCTGGCCGCTGGCGATCGCCTGGGCGCGGGTGTAGCGCAGTTGCGAGGCGATCTCCTTGGCCGCCGAGCGCAGGCGCATGCCGTCGATGCCGCCGGTCAGCACCGAGGCCGCCAGCAGCGCGGCGATCGCGATCAGGCCCACCACCAGCAGCATCTCCAGCAGCGACACGCCGCGCATGCGCGCACGCGCAGCCGGCGCGCACGCCGGCACGCCGAAGCGCAGCGCGCCGGCAGGGGCCCGGATCACGGCGCCGGATCACTCGTACTTGATGTCGGCGTCGTAACTGCTGCCGCCGGGCTGGCCGTCCTTGCCCAGGCTGATCAGGTCGAACGGCCGGCCTTCGCCGGGCACCTTGTATTCGATCGGATGGCCCCAGGGGTCGTTCAGTTCGGCGGGCTTGGCGTACGGACCGAGCCAGCCGCTGACGCCGCCCGGCGCGGTGACCAGGTCGTCGAGCTTGGACGGCAGCTTGCCGGTGTCGAGCTGGTAGTTGTCGACCTTGCCGGCCAGGGTCTGGATCTGCGACTTGGCCAGGTTGGCCTTGCCACGGTCGGCGCCGCCGAGCACGCGGCTGCCGACTAGGGTCAGCACCGCGCCGATCAGCACGATGACGATGATGATTTCCAGCAGGCTCATGCCCGCCTGACGTGCGGCGGACGGGGAACGGGTCAGAGAGCGGCGAAGAGTGCGCATTGCATCGGATCCTTGCGGTGGAAGACCTATGTAGCCGAACACAGTGACGATGGCAGCCGGCGGCGGCCGGCGGTACAGCGGCGCGTCACGCACGCCGTCACACCGGGCGGTGGAGGATCCGCGCCGCGCGCACGCACGGCCACGGCCGGCGCGCGCGGCGCCGCTGGCAATGGGACAGGGGCGGCGGCGGAAGGTTCCCGGCCGGGACCGCGCGGCGTCACACTCCGCGGCAGTCGCCCGAGGCCCGACCGAGGGCGGGCGTTCGGCGCCACATGCGCCATGGCGCGCCGCGCGGACGCAGCAGGCAAGGCTGCTGCCGTCCATGGCGTCGCATTGCCGGCGCCGGAGAGACCGGCCCGGCCATCCATGGCCGGGCGTTCGGCCATGCGCGAACCTGCGGTTCGCAAGCGTATGGCCTCCTTCGATCCGCTCGTCCGCTGCGCCAGATGACTGCGCAGCCGTCCATGGCGCGGCATCGCGAGCGCCGGAATCACCGGCCCGGCCATCCCTGGCCGGGCGTTCGGCGCCACATGCGCCATGGCGCGCCGCGCAGACGCAGCAGGCAAGGCCGCTGCCGTCCATGGCGTCACATCGCCGGCTCCGGATAGACCGGCCCGGGCATCCATGGCCGGGCGTTCGGCCATGCGCGAACCTGCGGTTCGCAAGCGCATGGCCTCACCCAATCGCATTGGTGAGGTCGTAGAGGGGGACGAGGACGGAGATGATCACCAGGCCGACCACCGAGGCCAGGACCAGGGTGATCGCCGGCACCATCGCCGCCAGCAGGCGGTCGATGGCCTGGGCGGTTTCCTGTTCGAAGGTGTCGGCGGTCTTCAGCAGCATGATGTCGAGCGCGCCCGATTCCTCGCCGACCTGGATCATCTGCAGCGCCAGGCGCGGGAAGCGCTTGCCCTTGGACAGCGATGCCGACAGCCCATGGCCGTTCTTGACGTCGTCGGCGGCGGCGCCGACGTCGGCGGTCAGCGCCAGGTTCGACAGCACGTTGCGGGAGATGCCCAGCGCCGCCAGCAACGGCACGCCGTTGCGCAGCAACGTGCCGAGGGTGCGGGTCAGGCGCGCGGTCTCCAGCCGCGAAATCAGCACGCCGACGAAGCGCTGGCGCAGCAGCCAGGCGTCGAAGCTGGCACGGAATGCGGGGTCGCGGCGCTTGCGGTCCACCGCCAGGATGGTCACGCCCGGCACCACCAGCAGCACGATCCACCAGTCGCGCACGAACAGGCCCACGCTCAGCACCGCCTGGGTGAACCACGGCAGGGCCACGTCCAGGCTCTCGTACATCTGCGCGAACTGCGGCACTACGTAGCCGAGCAGGAACAGCAGCGCGCAGCCGACCACGCTGACCAGGATCGCCGGATAGATCAGCGCGTTGATCACCCGCCCGCGCAGTTCGCGGCTGCGCTCCAGGTACTCGGCCAGGCGCTGCAGGGTGTCGTGCAGGCTGCCGCCGGCCTCGCCGGCGCGCACCATGTTGATGTACAGGCGCGAGAACAGCCCGTGCTGGCGCTCCAGCGCGGTGGACAGCGGCGCGCCGCCGCGCACCGCGTCGCGGATGTCGCCGACGGTGCGCTTGGAACGTTCGTCCTCGGGCAGCTCGAGCAGGATCGACAGCGCGCGATCCAGCGGCTGGCCGGCGCCGAGCAGGGTCGCCAGCTGCTGGGTGAACTGCACCAGCGCCGCGCCGTCGAACGGCTTGGGCCGGAACAACCCGCGCAGCGAGGTGCCGCCGCCCTCGGCGGCGAGCCGGGCCTGCATCGGCATGTGCCCCTGCTCCTGCAGGCGCAGCGCCACCTCCGCCTCGCTGGCGGCTTCCATCTGCCCTTCCAGGACCTCGCCATGCGAGTCCAGGGCCTTGTAGCGGTACAGGGGCATCAGGGCTGGGAGTGGGGAATGGGGAATCGGGAATGGGAACGCGCGTCGTGCGCGGTCCATACGTTCCCGAGCGCGGACCGCCGGCGCACGGCGCAGCGACACGTCGTCACCACCGGAGCGCAGATCGCGCGCATCAGGTTTCCTCCGTCACGCGCAGCACTTCCTCGATCGTGGTCTGGCCGCTGAGCGCCTTGGCCAAGCCGTCCTCGTACATGGTGCGCATGCCGGCCTCACGCGCCAGTTGCTCGATCTCGCCCATGCCGGCGTGGCGCATCACCGCGCGCCGCAGCACGTCGTTCATCACCAGGAATTCCATGATGGTGGTGCGGCCGACATAGCCGGTCGGCGCGATCGCCGAGGGCCGCGGGCGGTACAGGAAGATCTCGCCTTCCGGCTGCAGCCGGCGCAGTTCGAACTTCTCGATCTCCTCCGGCGAGGCCGCATAGCGCTCGGCATGGGTCGGCTCCAGCCGCCGCACCAGGCGCTGGGCCAGGATGCCGTTGATGGTGGAGGTCAGCAGGTAGTCCTCCACACCCATGTCGAGCAGGCGGGTGATGCCGCCGGCGGCGTTGTTGGTGTGCAGGGTCGACAGCACCAGGTGGCCGGTCAGCGCGGACTGGATGGCGATGCGCGCCGTCTCCAGGTCGCGCATTTCGCCGATCATGATGATGTCCGGGTCCTGGCGCACGATGCTGCGCAGCGCGTGCGAAAAGTCCAGGCCGATCTGCGGCTTGGCCTGGATCTGGTTGATGCCCTCGATCTGGTACTCGACCGGATCCTCGACGGTGATGATCTTGACGTCGGCGGTGTTGAGCTGGCTCAGCGCGGTGTACAGCGTGGTGGTCTTGCCCGAGCCGGTAGGGCCGGTGACCAGCAGGATGCCGTGCGGCTGCTCCAGCACCTTGCGGAACTGCGGCAGGAACGCGTCGGTGAAGCCGAGCCGGTGGAAGTCGAACACCACGGTCTCGCGGTCGAGCAGGCGCATCACCACGCTCTCGCCGTGCGCGGTGGGCACGGTGCTCACGCGCAGGTCCAGTTCCTTGCCCTGCACCCGCAGCATGATGCGGCCGTCCTGCGGCAGGCGGCGCTCGGCGATGTTGAGCTTGGCCATGATCTTGACGCGGCTGATCACCGCCGCGGTCAGGTTGGCCGGCGGGCTCTCGCCGTCGATCAGCACGCCGTCGACGCGGTAGCGCACCTTCAGCCGGCTCTCGAACGGCTCGATATGGATGTCCGAGGCGCGCAGTTCCACCGCGCGCTGGATCACCAGGTTGACCAGGCGGATCACCGGCGCCTCGGACGCCAGGTCGCGCAGGTGCTCGATGTCGTCGGCGGCGACGCTGTCGCCGTCGGCGGTTTCCACGATCGCACCCATCGCGCTGCGACCCTGGCCGAACCAGCGCTCGATCAGGTCGTCGATCTCCGAGCGCAGGCCGACCCGCGGCAGCACCTGCAGGCCGGTGGCCAAGCGCACCGCGTCGGCGGCGTACGCGTCGTGCGGATCGGCCATCCACAGTTCCAGCACGCCGTCGCGCTCGCCGAGCGGACACACATGGAACTGCTTGAGGAAGCGCAGCGACAGTGGCTGCGCCTCGGGCAGGCTCTCCGGCGCGGTGGCCGGCAGCTGCTTGGCGTCGAGCAGGGGCAGGCCCAGGACTTCGGCGCTGAGCTCGGCATGGTCGCGCTCGGAGACCAGGCCCAGGCGCGCCAGCAGCGCCAGCAGGCTGCCGCCGGACTCGCGCTGCAATTGCCGCGCGCGCGCCAGGTCGCCGTCCTTGAGCCGGCCCTTGGCCAGCAACGCCGCGATGATGCGGGTTTCGGGCGTCTCCACGGCGACGGCAGTGTCCTTCACGAGCGCATTCACGCGATCCCTCCCAGATGACCGTGCGACTTTAGCAGTTCGGCATGACCCGACGCCGAATCCGGCGCACTCCCCCGCCGCTGTCTACCGGGCGGCCAACGGACCGGCACCGGCAGGTCCGCCATGGTCATCGGCCTGACATCCTGGCAGGACATTGTGGGCAGTTGCGTTGCGCGCTGCAGCGGTCGCGGAGCAGGCGGACACGGCGCTGCCCCCAGACGCAGGAAACCCGGCCGGAGCCGGGTTTCCTGGAACCGCATGGCGCTTCCCTGCGCCGCGTACGCTTACTGGCGCGCGACCAGGCTGACGCCGTTGTAGGTGCTCTCGCCGACCAGCTTGATGTAGTAGGTGCCGGCCTGCGGCGCGGTGAAGCGCACCGTCTCGTTGTTGCCCGGACGGGTCGACTTGGCGTCGGCGTTGCCGGTGCCCGGCTCCTTGCCGAAGCTCACATACAGCGACACATTGCCGCTGCCGCCGTAGGTGAGGAAGCTCAGCACCGCACCGGCCTTGGCCTCGAAGCTGTACAGCGCCTCGTTGCCCGCGGCACCGGCCAGGCCCGCCACCGCCACCTTGTTGGTCAGCGCGGTCGCCGGCGGCGCGCACTGCTCGGTGGCCGGATCGCATGGCTCTTCCAGCGCCTTGGCCAGGGCGGCCTTGGCGTCGACGATGCCGGTGCCGATCGGGGTGCTGGACGGGATCGACACCGGGAACGGACGCGCGGTCTGCTTGAGCAGCGTCTCCAACGCCGCCGGGGTCAGCGGCGCCTTGCCCGCGGCGATCAGCGCGCTCTGCACCAGCGCGGCCACCGCGGCCACGTGCGGCGAGGCCATCGAGGTGCCGCCCAGGCCCATGTAGGTGTAGTTGCCGGAGGTCGGCGTGGTCGCGCCGCTGTAGCCGTTCTGCCAGATGTAGCCGCCCGGGTTGCCGTCGACGCTGCCGCCGCCGCCCGGACCGGACAGGTCCACCTTGGCGCCGAAGTTGGAGTAGTAGGTGATGCCACCGGTGATGCGGGTGGCGCCGACCGCGATCACGTTGTCGCAGCTGGCCGGGCTGAAGTTGGCGGCATTGGCGGTGTCGTTGCCGGCCGCTACCACCACGGTGGTGCCACGCGCCACCGCGCCGTTGATCGCGTCCTGGGTGGCGCTGTCGCAGGCACCGCCGCCGCCCAGGCTCATGTTGATGATCTCGGCCGGGTTCTGGTTGGCCGGCACGCCGGACACGGTACCGCCCGAGGCCCAGACGATGGCGTCGGCGATGTCGGAGGTGTAGCCGCCGCACTTGCCGAGCACGCGCACCGGCAGCACGGTGGCGTTGGGCGCCACGCCGGCCATGCCGACGCCGTTGTTGGTGGCTTCGGCGACGGTGCCGGCGACATGGCTGCCGTGCCAGGAGCTGTCCTCGGCCACCGAGCCGGCGTAGCACTCGTTGTCGTTCTCGACCCAGTCGCCGTAGTCCAGCGCGCCCGGCGCGCGGGCGTCGGTCGGACGCCGCGAGACCTCCTTGTCGGAGATGAAGTCGTAGCCCTGCAGCAGGTTCACCGCCACGTCCGGGTGATTCGGCAGGATACCGGTATCGAGCACCGCGACGACGACACCGTCGCCCTTGGACACGTCCCACGCGGCCGGCAGGTTGATGCCGCCGGTGGCGTTGCTGTAGTGCCACTGGTACTGCGCGTACAGCGGATCGTTGGGCACAAGCTGCGGCTGCACCTGCGTCTTGGCCCGCAGCACGTCGACCGGCCGCAGCTTGGCGTCGACCTGCGCGTACTTCACCGTCGGGTCGGCGGCGATCTCCGCCACCACCTTGTCCAGGTCGGCCTTGCTCAGCTTGCCGGTCAGGCGGATCAGGTCCGCGCCGATGCCCAGGGTCCGCACATACTCGGCGCGCACGCTGGCCGCGGCCGCGCGCGAAATGCCGTTGCTGCCGCCGAGGCTGGCACGGCCCACCGCCGACTGCACCGTCGACAGCTTGGCGCTGCGGTCGCTGGCCGCGGCGGTGCCGGCGTTGTAGCGCACCAGGATGCGGTTGGAGGTCACCGCATCGGCCGGCGCGGACCTGCCCGGTTCCTTGACCGGCAGCGGCGCCGAGGCGCTGGCCGCGATCGCGCTCGAGGCTCCCAGCGACATCGCCAGCATGGCGGCGGCGATGGCATTGATACGAAGGTTTTGCTTGTCGATCACGTTGACGTCCTCTTCAAAGTTTCGTGGATCAGGCGACAGTTGCGGCCGTAAAACTCCCTCTACCGAATCCGTTGGCCGGCCCAGCCAAGGTCCTGTGGTCTGCCCCCTCAGGCCATTGCGTGGCGGACGGCGGCACGCGCCGCCGTCCGCGATGGATCACCAGCCGAAACCGGCACCGATGCCGATGGAGCTGTCGTCGCTGCTGAAGGCACCGCCGATGGTCACCGTGGCGCGGTCGCTGAAGGCGCGCTGGTAGCCCACCGACAGCGCCGACTCGCCGTTCTGGAAGCCGATGCCGGCACCGACCCGGTTCTGGGTGCGGATGCCGGCGGCGCTGGTGGCCATGTTGAGCATGGCCGCGCTCATCGCGCCCTGGCGGTCGATGCGGCGGTCCTGGTCGCGCAACCGCGCATCGACGTCGCCGCGCAGCACCTCGAAGCTGTCGGCCATGGTGCCGAAGCGCGCATCGGTGTACGACTTGGCCGTAGCCACGCCGTTGTCGAGCTGGCTCTTGTTGACCGCATCGGTGGCCTGGGTGCCGGCGGCGACGTTGGCGAGCTGGCGCTCGTTGCCGGCGCTGCCGATGGAGACCGTCTGCGCACGATCGGCCACCGACCCCTGCCCCAGGGCGACCGCCCCCTGCGCAGTGGCGCTGGCGCCCTGGCCGAGCGCGGTACCCGAAGCCGCGCTGACGCTGGCGCCCTCGCCCATCGCCACCGCGTTGGTCGCCACCGCCGCGATGTGGCTGTTGGCGCCCACCGCGGTGCTGCCGTCGGCATTCACCTTGGCGTTGCTGCCGATCGCGGTGTCGTTGGGGCCGTGCGCGTAGGCGCTGCCACCGATGGCGGTGCCGGTGACGTCGTTGGCGCGCGCGGCGGTCCCCACCGCCGTGGCGCTGGAGGCGACCGCCGTGCTTTCGCCGACCTGCGCGGTGCCGATGCTGCCGGACACCGGCGTCGCCGCCGCGGTTGCAGCGGTCGCGGCCGACGCCGCAGGCTCCGCTTCGGTGGCCTGTGCGGCCACCGCACTGGTGCCGACCATGCGCGCGCTGCGTGCCGCGGTGCCGCTGCCGCCGGTGCGCGCATCCAGTTCGCTGACCTTGCCGTCCAGCGCCGCCAGTGCCGCGCCGACGTTGTTGTAGCTGGCGCCCTGGATCACGTACGTGGGCGCCACGAACAGGCCCTGCGCGCCGAGTCCGGCACCGCCACCCAGGAACGTGGCCATGTTGCTCAGCGACTGGTACAGCTGGCCGCCGTTGATCGCGTCGGTGCTGCCGGCGGCGACGCTGCCGGCGGTCAGGTTGACGATGCGTCGGGTCGCCGGGCCGCCACGGCCGTTGCCGCTGCCCAGCGACACGGTGTCGGCCTCGTACACCCGCGAACCGGCACCGAGCGCCACCGCGTTGTCCGCCGAGACGCCGGCATTGGCGCCGAGCGCGACGCCGTTGCTGCCGCTGTTGCGGACGAAGCTGTTGTAGCCCATCGCCACGCCGTTCTCGCCGATCGCGTTGGTCTGCAGGCCGATCGCGGTGCTGCGCGCACCGGTCGCCGAGCTGCCGGCACCGGTGGCGGTGGCACCGGCGCCGGCCGCGACGCTGCCCACGCCCAGCGCGGAACTGCGCAGGCCGCTGGCGGTGGCGCCGGCACCGGCCGCGGTGCTGTCCACGCCGCTGGCGCTGGCCACCGCGGTACCGGAGCTCTGGAAGCGCGCGCTGGTGTCGCCGGCCGCGGTAGCCACCGCGTCCAGCTGCGCCTTGTTCACCGCATCGGTGGCGTTGACCGCCGCGCCGACGTTGGTGATGCGGCGCGTGGCCGGCGCGGTGACGCCGTTGCCGCCGCCCACCGACACCACGTTGGCTTCGCTGGTGCGCGCGCCCGAGCCCAGGGCGACGCTGCCGGCGCCGCTGGCCGAGGCGTTGATGCCCAGCGCGGTGGCGTTGGTGCCACCGTAGGCGAAGGCGTTCTGGCCGATCGCGGTGCCGCCTTGCGCCGTAGCCCAGGCGAACTGGCCGACCGAGGTGGTCTGCGCCGCCGTGGCCCAAGCCGAGGCGCCGAGCGCGGTCGCATCCTCGCCGGTGGCGCGAGCGCTGTAACCCAGCGCCGCGGCATAGGCGCCGGAGGCGGTGCTGCCCCAGCCCAGCGCCGAGGCGTAGTTGCCCGCCGCCGCCGCGCCGTAACCGAACGCGCTGGTGCGAGTGCCGCTGGCGGCGCTGAAGGCGCCGACCGCGGTGCTGTAGTCGCTGCCGGCGTTGGCCTTGTAGCCGTCGGCCGTGGCCTGCAGGCCGCTGGCGACGGCACCGGCGCCACTGGCGCTGCTGAACGTGCCGCTGGCCTGCGCACCCGCGCCCAGCGCGGTGGCGCCGGCGGCGCTGGCGGTGGTGGTGCCGTCGAGCAGCACGTTGCCGGACGCGTCGGTGTAGTACAGCGAGCCGCCGATCGCGGTGCTGGATTCGCCGGTGGCGGTGGCGTTGTAGCCGGACGCGGTGGCGTAGCGGGCACCCGCGAGCGCGCCGCTGCCGAAGGCCGAGGCACCGGTGCCGTAGGCGTTGCTGGCCTCGCCGGCCGCGGTGGCGTAATTGCCCTCCACGTAGCTGCCGACATCGTCGGCCGGATCGCTGCCGCCGCTGGCCTTGAACTGCTTGCCGGTGGCGTCGGCGGACTGCTTCACCTCGTTCAGTTGCGCGACGTTGACCGCATCGGTGGCCTCGGTACCGGCGGCGACGCTGGTGATCTGCCGCTCCTTGCCGGCGCTGCCCACCGAGACGGTGTTGTCGCGCGCCGCCTCGGAGTTCGCACCCAGGGCCACGCTGTTGACGCCGGATGCATAGGCGCCGTAGCCGAACGCACTGGCGCTGTCGGCGCTGGCGTAGCTGAGGCTGCCGAGCGCGCTGCTGAAGTCGGCGGTGGCGCCGGCGCCCGCACCGAACGCGGCGCTGTTGGCGCCCGAGGCTTCGGCCGGGATCAGGCCGAAGAACGAGGTACCGCCGACCGCCACGCTCTCCTCGCCGGAGGCCACGCTGTACTCGCCCACCGCCACGCTGCTGCTGCCGGATGCGGTGGAGGACACGCCGACCGCGGTGCCGTAGCTGCCCGAGGCGAGTGCGCCGTAACCCAGCGCCGAGGACAGATAGCCGGTGGCCTCGCTGTAGCCGCCCAGGGCGGTGGCGCCGATGCCCGAGGCCGCGCTGCGGAAGCCGGTGGCCGTGGCCTGGTTGTCCGAGGCCACCGCTTCGTTGCCGGTGGCGGTGGCATAGGTGCCGCTGGCCTGCGCGCCGGCACCGCTGGCGGTGGCGCCGATCTCGCTGGCCTGGGCGTTGCTGCCGATGGCGATGCTGTTCTCGCCCGACGCCTGGCTGGCGTTGCCCAGCGCAACCGCATCGACGCCGCTGGACACGGCGTTGAAGCCGATCGCGGTCGCCCCGGCGGCCACGGCATTGGCGCCGCCGCCGAGCGCAGTGGCACCGTCGGCGGTGGCGTTGGCCGCCTCGCCGGCCGCCAGCGCGTTGTCGCCGTCGACCAGAGCGCCGGCATCGCTGTCGGCACTGCCGCTGGCCTGGAAATACTTGCTGGTGGCCGCCGCCGCCTGCTTCACCGCATCCAGCTGCGCGACATTGACCGCATCGGTGGCCTCGGTGCCGGCAGCGACGTTGGTGATCTGCCGCTCCTGCCCGACGCTGCCCACCGACACGCTGTAGGCGCGGTCGGCGACCGCCCCGGCACCCAGCGCCACCGCATTGGCGGCGGTGGCCTCGCTGCCGGCACCGATGCTGATCGCGCTTTCCGCGTCGGCCACGGTGTTGGTGCCGATGGCGATGGTGTTGACCTGGTTGCCCAGCGCCTGGAAGCCCATCGCTACGCTGTAGTTGCCGTAGCCGAACGCGCCGCGACCGACCGCGGTGGCGCTCAGCCCCGGCGCCCAGCTGTTGAAGCCGATCGAAGTGGCGCCGCTGCCGCTGGCCCACGCCCCGGTACCGAACGCCGAGGCATTGGTGCCGGTGGCCCAGGCCGAGGTGCCGAACGCCGACGCGCCATCGGCCGTCGCCCAGGCATAGGCGCCGACCGCACTGGCGTCCTCGCCGCTGGCCCAGGCGTTGTCGCCCTGCGCCAGGCTGTAGTTGCCGGTCGCACGCGCCTTGTAGCCGCCGGCGGTGCTGTGGTCGCCGGTGGCCTGCGCACCGTAGCCGGTGGCGGTGGCGACGCTGCCCGTCGCCTGCGCGCCCGCGCCGAGCGCGGTGGCGTTCTCGCCGGCATTGGCACCGACCAGCACCGCCTTGCCGTCGGCATCGACGATCGGCTGGTTGTACTGGTCGTAGGCCTGGCCGCGGCCGCCGATGGCGGTGCCGCCGGTGCCGCCGGCCGTGCTGCCGTTGCCCAGCGCCACCGCGTCATCGCCCATCGCCGCCGCGCCGCTGCCGAACGCCGCCGCGCCGCTGCCGTAGGCATTGGCCGCATCGCCGGCGGCCAGCGCGCCGGCGCCGTCGGCATAGGCGCCGACCGTGCCGCCGCCGCTGTGGGCGAAGAACTTGGAAGTGCTTTCGGCGGTGGCGCGCACCGCATCCAGTTGCGCGAGGTTGACCGCATCGGTGGACTGCGTGCCCGCAGCGACGTTGACGACCTGCCGCTCGCTGCCGGCATCGCCGACCGAGACCGTGTTGGCCCGGCGCGCCACCGCGTTGGCGCCCAGCGCCACGCTGTCGGCCGCGAACGCGGTGCTGTAGTAGCCGAGCGCGGTGCTGTTGGCGCCGCTGGCCCAGGACTGCGCGCCCAGCGCGCTGGCATGGTCGCCCGGTGCATAGGCGAAGTAGCCCAGCGCGGTGCTCTGCAGACCCGAGGCCTCGGTCATGCTGCCGCTGGCGGTGGACTCGTCGCCCGAGGCGATCGCGCCGGCGCCGAACGCGGCGGCATTGGCGCCGCTGGCCTGGGTCTGTACGAACAGGCCCAGCCCCGGAATCAGGTCGGCCGGACCGCCGACCGCGACGCTGCTGGTGCCGGTGGCCACGCTCTGCGTGCCGACCGCCGTGGCGTAGTCGCCGGTGGCGTTGGCCACCGCGCCGAAGGCCGACGCCTGCGCACCGCCGGCGTAGGCACCCACGCCCACCGCCGAGGCGGCGAAACCGCTGGCATCGGCGCTGGCGCCCAGTGCGGTGCCGCCGACCCCGGCGCTGGTGGCGCCGGTATCCACCGCCACGCCGCTCTTGGTGATCAGCGGCTCGCCGTTGGCGTCCACCGCCACCCCGCCGACCGCCACCGCCGCCGGCCCGGTGGCCTGCGCGTTGGTGCCGAAGGCGGCGCTGTTCTGCCCGGCGGCCACCGCGCCGCTGCCGACTGCGGTCGCCCCGCTGTTGAGCGCATCGGCGCCGGCGCCGAGCGCGGTGCTGCCGTTGCCGATGGCATTGGCGGCCTCGCCGGCCGCGAGCGCGTCGTCGCCTTCGACGTAGGCGCCGGCATCGCTGTTGCCGGCACTGGCCTGCAGGTACTTGCCGGCCTCCTGCAACTGCGCCACGTTGACCGCGTCGGTGGCTTCGGTGCCGGCGGCGACGCTGGTGATCTGCCGGGTCAGGCCGTTGCCGACATCGCCGACCGACACGCTGTTGTCGCGCGCGGCGTAGGAATGCGCGCCGAGCGCGACCGCATTGGTCGGCGCCTGGTTGCGCGCATCGTCCAGCCAGGTGCTGACCCGCGCGCCGTAGCCGATCGCGGTGGCATCGCTGCCGTTGGCCTCGCTGTCGGTGCCGAGCGCGGTGCCGTTGTTGTTGTAGATCGACGTCACCGCACGTGCGCCCAGCGCGACGCTGTCGGGGTTCCAGGCGGTGGCCTTGTAGCCCAGCGCGATGCCGCTGTCGCCGGCGGCCAGCGCATAGCTGCCCAGCGACACCGTGCGCGGCGCGAACGAACCGGCGCTGTGGCCGATGGCGACCGAATCGACGTTGCCCGGCAGGTTCGGGAACACGTTGGCGTTGTAGCCCAGCGCGATCGCGTAGTCGGACTGGCTCTGCGCGCCGGCGCCCAGCGCGATGCCGCCGACGCCGGTGGCGGCGGCGATGCCCACGCTGTTGCCGGCGCTGGCCGCGGCGGTGCTGACGCCGCCCACGGCGACGCTGTCGGTGCCGCTGGCGAGTGCGTTCATGCCCATCGCCACCGCACTGGTGGCGGTGGCGCGCGCGCCGATGCCCATCGCGGTGGCGTAGTCGCCTGCGGCGCGAGCGCTGTAGCCCACCGCCGTGCCCAGGTCGCCGGCCACTTCGGACAGGCCGCCGACCGCGGTGGCGCCATCCTTGAAGGTCTGCGCGTGGTAGCCCAGCGCGGTGCTCTGCACACCGCCGGCCGAGGTGCCGGTGCCGACCGCGGTGGTCAGCGGATCCAGCGCCTGCGCGCCGCCGCCGACCGCGGTGGCGGCCACGCCCAGGGCCTGGGTGGTCTGCTCGCGGCTGCCGACGATGAAGCCGTTCTCGTCGTACTCGTACACCGTCGCGGTGCTGCCGATGGCCGTGGCCGAGGTGCCGACCGCCGTGGCATCGGTACCGACCGCACTGGCGTGGGCGCCGCTGGCGACCGCGCCGCTGCCCAGCGCCGAGGCGCCGAGGCCGGCGGCGGTGCTGGTGGACCCCACGGCGGTGGTGTAGTCGCCATCGGCCAGCGCATCGGCGCCGGCGGCGGTGGCCTGCTGGCCCTGCGCCAGCGCGGTGCCGTCGCCGCTGCCGGCGAACAGCCGCGCGGTGCCGTCGGCCACCTGCTTGACCGCGTCGAGCTGGTCCAGGTTCACCGCATCGGTGCCTTCGGTGCCGGCGGCGACGTTGGCGATCTGCCGCTCCTTGCCGGCACTGCCCACCGACACCGTGTCGGCGCGATCGGCGACCGATCCCTGGCCGAGCGCGACGCTGCCGCTGGCCGCGGCCTTGGCGCCATAGCCCAGCGCGGTGGAATCGTCGGCCTGCGCCCACGACGCGGCGCCGAACGCGGCGCTGGAGGCGCCATCGGCCGAACTGAGCCAGCCGACCGAGGTGGAGAAGTCCCCATTGGCCCAGGCGCCGGCGCCGAATGCGCTGCCGCCCTCGCCCTGCGCCTCGGTGGTGAACAGGCCGAGCACGCTGCCGCCGACCGCGGTGCTGGACGCCCCGCTGGCCAGGCTCGAATAACCCAGCGCCACGGCATTGCCGCCGCTGGCGTTGGCGCCGTAGCCGACCGCGGAAGCGAAATCGCCGCCGGCCTGGCTGAAGCCGCCGTTGGCGGTCGCGGCCAGCCCGGTGGCGACGGCGGAGAAGCCGGTGGCGGTGCTCTGCAGGCCGTCGGCGCGTGCCGCCGTGCCCAGTGCGGTGGAGAACGCGCCATTGGCCTGCGCGCCAGCGCCGAACGCGCTGGCGCCCTGCTCGGCCGCGGTGGTGGTGCCTTCCAGCAACACCTCGCCGTTCTCGTCGACGATCGACAACGCGCCGCCGACCGCCGTTGCCGAGGCGCCGACGGCGGTGGCGTTGCTGCCGACCGCGGTGGCGTTGCCGCCGAGCGTGGTGGCGCCGCTGCCCAGTGCGCTGGCGCCGTTGCCGATGGCGTTGGCGCCTTCGCCGGCGGCGATCGCATTGGCGCCCTCGACGTAGGCGCCGGCATCGCTGGCGTCGCTGCCGCTGGACTGGAAATACTTGGCGGTGGTGTCGGCGGTCTGCCTGACCGCGTCGAGCTGGGCCACGTTGACCGCATCGGTGGCCTCGGTGCCGGCGGCCACGTGGGTGATCTGGCGCTCGCCGCCGGCCTTGCCGACCGAGACGCTGTCGTCGCGGTCGGCCACCGCGTCGGCGCCCAGCGCCACGCTGTTGCGGCCCTGCGCGACCGCGCTGTTGCCCAGCGCGGTGCTGTTGAAGCCGCTGGCGCTGGAGAAGCCGCCGACCGCGGTGGCGTAGTCGCCGGTCGCGTCGGCCGCCACGCCGACCGCGGCGCTGGCCGCGCCGGAGGCGATGCTCTCGGCGCCGAGCGCGGTCGCGCCGTCGCCACTGGCGGTGCTGTAGTAGCCGAGCGCGCTGGCCTCCACGCCGCTGGCGTCGCTGAGAGTGCCGCTGGCCACGCTGCCGTCGCCGCTGGCGTTGCTGGCCGCGCCGGTCGCGGTGCTCTGCGCGCCGCTGGCGTTGCTCTCGGCACCGACCGCGGTGGCGTAGTCGCCGCTGGCGCTGGCGTTGTCGCCGATCTGCAGGGCCTGCGCGTGGGCGCTGGTGGGCAGGACGCCGGCACCCAGCGCCAGCGCGATCGCGCCGGCCAGGGCCAAGCCGTGTGCGCGTGCGGCGCGGCGGTCGCGGACGACGGCCCCGCGCGCATCGCCGCTGGCCAACTCCGATGCCACGACCCACATCCCCAGTGCGTTGTTCCAGACCTTGCGATAAATCCGATTCATCGACGACTGCTCCTCAATTCGGCTGGTTTTTGGTCAAAAAGCCACCCTCGCCCGGCGTTCCGGCCGGCCGACCCCCTGTCGGTTTTTTGGTGCCGCACGTCCCTTAGCGGGACGCGAGAGGCTCACGCCTGTCGCTGCTCGGAGCTGTAGATGAACCGAGGTGGAATGCGGAACTGACCCGAGTGTTAACTCGGCCTCTCGAGTACGTCAAGTTTTTGACTTAATGCGACACGCGCCGTGACACAGACCGCGAATTCAGCCTGATTTCGTTAAATTTTCGATAAATATCAATGAAAACAACCAACTCGCGCCAATTTTTCGGCACATTCCTTGCCAGCCTTGACACACCGCACTTCGGGCGATTTCGTTTCCTGTCAAGGACTTGACGCAACCGGGTGGTAGAGGCGCAAAAGCGCGCCCAGGCCTGCCGGGTGACGGCTCCAGACGGCTGCGCATGGCGCCGACTGCGCGAAATGGGGCGAGCGGTCGCGCGGCGGAGCGACCTTGTGCCGGACGACGGGCGGGTGCTGCCGGGCTGTCGCTACACGGCGAAGAGCACCACGCGCGGGAGGACGCACCATTCGCTTGCACGCCGTGGCGGATGGCGCAGGCACACGCACGCTGCAGCGATGACGGCACCGCGCAAGGCGCACCGCACCGCGATATCCTGCAGGAACGGCTTCAGCCGCGACCGCGCGCGGTCAGCGCATGCAGGCGGGATGCGCCGAGGAAACCCACTCGACACACGGGAAATCGACGGCATCGGCCGTCAAACCGCCAGTTCGGCCGGCCTGGATGCGGTCCTGCGTCGGGACTGAAGTCCCTCCCACATGGGACACTGCGACGCGCGATTCAGCGCATGCGCCACGCCACCAATCCCGGCAGTGCATTCTGCATCCCACAGCGATGGTAGCGCGGCACAGACCCGAGCAACGCAGCCGGCAGCGCCGCCCCGAACATCGCGGCTACAGGCATTGCCGACGGCGCGCCGGCAAGGGCCAGCGCCAGGACGCGATCAGGTCGCCGAACACGTTACCGTCGGCAGCCCACCAGACAGGCGCGTCACCATCGCGGCGAGCGCGCCAAGGGCGGGCGTCAGCCCACCCACACCCGCGCATTGCGGAACATGCGCAGCCACGGCGCCTCGTCCGGCCACTCGGCCGGATGCCAGCTGAGGTTGAGCGAGCGCAAGGTGCGTTCCGGGTGCGGCATCAGGATGGTCACCCGGCCGTCGTCGCTGGTCAGGCCGGTGATGCCGTCGGGCGAGCCGTTCGGGTTCAGCGGGTACTGCGTGGCGACGGCGCCATGGCCGTCGACGAAGCGCAGCGCCACCCGCGCGGCGGCCTGGTCCACGGCAGTGTCGAACTCGGCGCGGCCTTCGCCGTGCGCCACCGCCACCGGGATCCGCGAGCCGGCCATGCCGCGCAGGAAGATCGACGGCGATTCCACCACTTCCAGCAGGCTGGTGCGCGCCTCGAACTGCTCGCTGCGGTTGCGCAGGAAGCGCGGCCAGTGCTCGGCACCGGGGATGATGTCCTTGAGCTGGCTGAGCATCTGGCAGCCGTTGCACACGCCCAGGGCGAAGGTGTCCGGACGCGCGAAGAACGCGGCGAAGGCATCGCGCAACGCCGGCCGCTCCAGGATCGAGGTGGCCCAGCCGCGGCCGGCACCGAGCACGTCGCCGTAGCTGAAGCCGCCGCAGGCGGCCAGGCCGACGAAGTCGGCCAGGTCCACGCGGCCGGCGATCAGGTCGCTCATGTGCACGTCGAAGGCGCGGAAGCCGGCGCGCTCGAACGCATTGGCCATCTCGATCTGGCCGTTGACGCCCTGCTCGCGCAGGATCGCCACCTTCGGCCGCTGGCCGCTGGCGACGAACGGCGCGGCGACGTCCTCGGCCGGGTCGAAGGCCAGTTTCGGCTTCAGCCCGGGCGCGGCGAAATCGCGCGCCAGCGCGCGCTCCTCGGCGGCGCTGTCGGGGTTGTCGCGCAGCGTCTGCATGGCGTGGGTCACCGACCACCAGGCATCGAACAACTCGTCCCAACGCCATTCGGCCAGGGTCTTGCCGCCCAGGGCCACGCGCACCGCCGCGGCGGTGC
>NZ_NQYT01000040.1:0-45082 GCF_009192935.1 Xanthomonas sp. LMG 12461 | reverse complement strand
GCATCTTGCGGCGCTGATGTTGCTGCTGATTCCGGCCGTTGCGCCCAAGGCGGCGGCGGTGCGTCCACCAGGGTGACCATGATGTTGCGTTCCTTCTCCGCCACCGCCTTGGGCGCAACGGCCGGAATCAGCAGCAACATCAGCGCCGCAAGATGCAGCGCGATTACGAAGGCAATACCGATGATGCGCGGCCAGCTGAGGCCGGAGGCGTCATCTTTGTCGTACTGCCGATGGATGACCAGTTGTTCCGTCATGCGCCAATGACTCAATTAAAGGGGGGCGGATTCCGCTGTGGAGCGGAACCCAAGTTCACGCGGCAATGACACCGCAGGAACCTCCAAGCTTATACCAATCCCTGTTACCTGCACTACTTTCAGCACTGGTCTTCGGGGGCTTTTTTTGCGTGCTACTTCAGGTTGATGATCTTCTTGGCGTCTTCCGGCTTTTTGACGCCCTTGGCCAGTGCCTGCTGCGCGGCCTGCTTGGCCTCGGCAACGCGGCCTTCCGAATGCAGCACCTTGGCCAGGTTGAGATAGGTTTCGCCATCCTTGGACAGCGGCGCCGCCTTCTGCCAGTTCTCGATCGCCTGCGGCAGCTGGTCGGTGTAGTAGTACGACTGCGCCAACGCCAGGTAGGTCTGGTAGTCCGGCTTCAGAATGCCCTTCTGCATGCCTTCGTTGATGACCGCGATGACGTCCTTTTCGTGACCATCGGTGTTGGCGTAGATCGAGTACAGCTGCTTGTATTCCTTCTCGTCGGTCAGCTGACCGGCGGCACGCAGCTTGTCCATCACCGCCGCGGCCTTGTCCATCTGGTCGGCCTGCATGTACATGCTGGCCAGGTTCAGCTGGGCCTTCTTGTCGTTGGGCGACTTGGCGGCCAGCGCCTCGGCGGCCTTGACCGCTTCACCGGTCTGGCCGGCTTCGGCGTAGGACGCCATCAGCAGCTGATTCCAGCTGTCCTTCGGCTCCGGCGACGCGGCGATCGCCTGCTTCAGCGCCGGGATCGCTTCCTGGTAGCGCTGCGCCTGGTACAGCGCCTGGCCCTTGAGGATCAGGTCTTCCGGGCGGGTCGACTTGGTTTCGGCGAGGAACTTGTCGAGGGTGGCCAGGCCTTCGGCGGTCTGCTCGTCCTGCAGCTGCAGCTGCGCCAGCATCAGCATCGACTGGTAGTGGCCGTTGTTGTCCAGGCCGTTGAACTGGATCGCCTGCTTCAGGTACGCCTGCGCGGCCTTGCTGTCGTCGAGGTTGTAGGCGGCCTGCGCGGCCAGCTGCGCGGCCAGCGACTTGTCGTACTCGTTGGCGCCGCTGTTGGCCAGGATCTCATCGGCCTGGGCGCGCACCGCCGCGTAGTCCTCGCCCTTGTTGTAGGTGTCGATGAGCTTCTGCAGCTTGCTGCCGAGCTTGGACGACGGCTTGCCGGTCGGCTCCTTGCGCTCGGCATTGGGGAACAGCACCGCCGCCTTCTCGTTCTTCGCATTGCGCGAGGAGCGGTGGTCGGTGCGATCGCTCTGCGCAGCGGCATCGGTCACCACCGCGCCACCGAGGGCGGCGGCGATCACCAGGGACAACAACGCTTGCTTGCGAATGCGGAATTTCATGGGTCACCTCGGTGGAAACCGCCCGGAGCGGCACGGAAGACGGAGCGGCCATTCCTCGGCCGAGCCAGCAAACCTATCAGAAACCTGTACGCCGTGAAAACGTTTTTGGATGCGTTTTCTGTGACAGTGCCGGCGACGGACACAGGGACGACGGACGACTCAGCCGCACTTGGGCGCCCTGCCGGCGCTGCGCGCCTGCGCATACACCGGTTCCAGCGCGGCGACGTCGCGCTGCAGCTCGCCGATGCGGGCACTGGGATCGGGGTGGGTGGACAGCCATTGCGGCGGACGTGCGCCGCCGGCGGCCATCATGTTCTTCCACAGATCCACCGCCTGCGCGGGATCGAATCCGGCCTGCGCCATCAGGCGCTGGCCGACGACATCCGCTTCGGTTTCCTGCTGGCGCGAACCGGGCAGCAGGAACAGGGTCTGCGCAGTCATGCCGCCGACCTGGCCGACGGTGTCGGCCGCGCCCTGACCGTAGCGGGCACCGGCCAACGCGCCAATCACGCTCAGGCCTGCCTGTGCACCGAGCTGGCGGGTGATGCGTTCTTCGTGATGACGCGAAATGACGTGGCCGATCTCGTGGCCGAGCACGGCGGCGAGCTGGTCCTGGTTCTTGGCCACGCTGAAGATGCCGCTGTTGACCCCGACCTTGCCGCCGGGCAGGGCGAACGCGTTGGGTTCCTTGTCGTTGAACAGCGCGGTTTCCCAGCCGGTGCCGCGCCATTGCTCGGGCAGCTGCGCGACCAGCGTGTTGACCACGCAGCGCACGTAGGCGTTGCGCTTGGGATCGGTGTCCAGCTGTTCCTTGGCCTTGGCTTCGGCGAACGCCTGCGCGCCCATCTGGTCGAGTTGTTGTTGCGAGATGCCGCCCACGACCTGGGTGCGCCCGGTTGGCGATGTCGTCGTCGCACACGCTGCCAGCAGCATCGCCAGCGATGCGCCAAGTACCACTTGCTTCATACGGTCCCCCCTCCTAACACGCGTCGCAGTGTGGGGGGCCGCGTCTTAACATTTCGTCAAACAAACCTTCAGGTTGCGCCAAACCAGTAGAGTCCGGCGACCGCGATGGCGTTGTTGAGGCCATGCGCGGCGATCGACGCCCACAAGGTGCCGGTACGCTTGTACAGCCAGGCGAACGCCGCGCCCATGCCGCCGTAGACCAGCCACAGTTGCGCGGTGGCGGCCAGGCTGTTGCCGGTGGTCCCCGGTACTTCGTGCACCAGGGCGAAGGCGGCGCCGCTGAGCAGCATGCCCAACCGCGGCCGGCCTGCGTCCCACAGCCGCCCGAACAGCACGCGGCGGAACAGCAGTTCCTCGTAGGCCGGGGCGATCACGATCGCGAACACGCACAGGAACAGCGGCATCTGCGCCATCGCGTCCTGCATCAGCGGCAGGTTGGTCGGCACCGGCTTGATGCCGATCTGCGCCGCCAGCGCGGAGATCGTCGCGCTGCCGACGAACACCCCGACCGCGACCAGTAGCACCCAGCCCCAGGTCGCGGGTGCGCGCGCCGCGTGCCAGGAGGCGCGGCGCTCGGCGGCACTGGCCGGACGCCGCAGGAAGTACAGCAGCAGCGCCGCGGACAGGGTGCTGACCAAAGCGATCAGCAACTGCGCCAGCGCCCCCGGCTGGCCGACCTGCTGCGCGACCAGCGCGGCCAGGCGATCGGCAGGCACGCCCTGCGCCTTCAGTTCCATCGCCAGCTGGAAGCCGCGGATCACGCCCCAGACCAGGCCGCACAGCACGCTCACCGCCAGCAGCACCACCGCCGCCAGCAGCACGTCGAGGAAGAAACCGAGGATCGGCCGGCGCGGGCGGGCCGGCGGCGCGGAAGGCAACGGCAGCGGGGTGGCGGGCAACGGCGGTGCGGTCATCGCGATCCTGTGCGGAAGCGGGCGGAAGGCACAGCGGGACGCCCGCCCTGGCGCACGCCAGGGCGGGGACCGCCAGGGTCAGATATCGAGGTTGGCGACCTTCAGCGCGTTTTCTTCGATGAAGTCGCGGCGCGGTTCGACCACGTCGCCCATCAGCGTGCTGAAGATCTGGTCGGCGGCGACCGCGTCCTCGATGCGCACCTGCAGCAGGCGACGCGTATCCGGGTTCACCGTGGTCTCCCACAGCTGCTCGGCGTTCATTTCGCCCAGGCCCTTGAAGCGCTGGATCTGGCGGCCCTTCTTGGCCTCCTCGAACAGCCAGGCGTAGGCCTGGGCGAAGCTGGTGATGGCCTGGGTCTTGTTGCCGCGCACGATCTGCGCGCCCTCGCGCACCAGCCCATGCAACTCCCGCGCGATCTCGCGCAGCGGCCGCAGCTCGCCGCTCTCGAACACCGCCATCGGCACCACATAGGTGGTCTCCTCGCCCATGTGCCGGCGCTCCACCAGCAGGGTGGCCGGGCGCTGCGCGTTGGACGCCTGGAAACGCAGGCTGTAGCGCGCCGAGCCCAGGCTGCCGCGGTTGAGCACCGCCTGCAGCGCGTCCAGGCTCGGATGCGTCTCGCCCTCGCTCTCGAGCTGGGCCACGTCCAGCGGCGGCAGGTCGATCAGCGCGCTCAGCAGCGCCGGGTCGTAGCGGTGCGCATTGCGCGCCACCGCCTCGTTGGCGCTGGCGAACAGCAGCAGCAGCTTCTCCAGCGCCGCGCCGGTGATCGGTGGCTCGTTGCTGGCCGGGACCAGCGCCGCGCCTTCGACCGCGCTGCTGGCCAGGTAGGCGTTGAGCGCGTTGTCGTCCTTCAGGTACAGCTCCTGCTTGCCCTGCTTGAGCCGATACAGCGGCGGCAGGCCGATGTAGACGTAGCCGCGCTCGATCAACTCCGGCATCTGCCGGTAGAAGAAGGTCAGCAGCAGGGTACGGATGTGCGCGCCGTCGACGTCGGCGTCGGTCATGATGATGATGCGGTGGTAGCGCAGCTTGTCCGGGTTGTACTCGTCGCGGCCGATGCCGGTGCCCAGCGCGGTGATCAGCGTGCCGACCTGGTCGGAGGACAGCATGCGGTCGAAGCGCGCGCGCTCGACGTTGAGGATCTTGCCGCGCAGCGGCAGCACCGCCTGGTTCTTGCGGTTGCGGCCCTGCTTGGCCGAGCCGCCTGCCGAGTCGCCCTCGACGATGAACAGCTCCGACAGCGCCGGATCCTTTTCCTGGCAGTCGGCCAGCTTGCCGGGCAGGCCGGCGATGTCCAGCGCGCCCTTGCGACGGGTGAGGTCTCTTGCCTTGCGCGCGGCCTCACGGGCGCGGGCGGCATCGACGATCTTGCCGGCGATGGCCTTGGCCTCGTTGGGGTTCTCCTGCAGGAACTCCTCCAGGCGCGCGCCGAAGGCGTTCTCCACCGCCGGGCGCACGTCGGAGCTGACCAGCTTCTCCTTGGTCTGGCTGGAGAAGCTGGGGTCCGGCACCTTCACCGACAGTACCGCGATCATGCCTTCGCGCATGTCGTCGCCGGTCAGGTTGATCTTGGCCTGCTTGGCGATGCCGTTCTGCTCGATGTAGGTGTTGAGCACGCGGGTCAGCGCGCCGCGGAAGCCGGCCAGGTGGGTGCCGCCGTCCTTCTGCGGGATATTGTTGGTGAAGCAGTACATCGTCTCCTGGTAGGAGTCGGTCCACTGCAGCGCCACGTCCACGGTGATGCCGTTGTGCTCGCCGGTGACCGAGATCACGTTCGGGTGCAGCGGGGTCTTCAGCTGCGCGAGGTGCTCGACGAAGCTGCGGATGCCGCCCTCGTAGTGGAAGTCGTCGCGGCGCCCCTCGCCGCGCTCGTCGGCGAGCACGATCTTGACCCCGGAATTGAGGAAGGACAGCTCGCGCAGGCGCCGGGCCAGGATGTCGTAGTGGAACTCCACGTTGTTGTGGAAGGCCACCACCGACGGCCAGAAGCGCACGGTGGTGCCGCGCTGGGTGGTCTCGCCGAGCTTGACCAGCGGCGCGACGGCCGCGCCGTTGCTGAATTCCTGCTGGTAGTGCGAGCCGCCCTGGAACACGTCCAGCAGCAGCTTCTCCGACAGCGCGTTGACCACGCTGACGCCCACGCCGTGCAGGCCGCCGGACACCTTGTAGCTGTTGTCGTCGAACTTGCCGCCGGCGTGCAGGACGGTCATCACCACTTCGGCGGCGGAGACCTCACGGCCGAGCTTGGCGCTCATCTGCGCGTGCTTGCCGACCGGGATGCCGCGGCCGTTGTCCGACACCGAGACCGAACCATCGGCGTGGATCGTCACCGCGACGTGGTCGGCATGCCCGGCCAGGGCTTCGTCGATCGAGTTGTCGACGACCTCGAACACCATGTGATGCAGACCGGTGCCGTCATGGACGTCGCCGATGTACATGCCGGGCCGCTTGCGGACCGCCTCCAGGCCTTCCAGGGCGGTGATGCTGTTGGCGTCGTAGTTGCCGTTGCTGGGCGGGGTGTTCTGTTCGTCGGTCATGCGGGTGCCGTAGGCTCCACGAGGCTGCGAAGACAGGCCGGGGCCGGTTCGCGCCGCTGGATAGGGGATTGGCGGAAATTATAGCAGCCCGGGCCGCCGGACCCGCGGCGGCCTAGGAAACGGCCAGGATCTGGCCATGTTCCACGTGGAACCGGGCGATCGGCAGGCTGGCGTCGGCCAGCGCCTTCGGGGTTTCGGTGGCAGTGACGAAGACCTGCGCCGGCCCGGCACGCAGGCGCTCCAGCACCCGGGCCTGGTGGTGGCGGTCCAGCTCCGAGCCCAGATCGTCGAGGGCGATCACCGGCCATTCGCCGCGCTGCTCGGCGTAGTCCTCGGCCTGCGCCAGCAGGCAGGCGAGGGCGGTGAGCTTGGCCTGGCCGCGGGAGAGCGCGTCGCGGCCGGGAATCTCGGCGAAGCTGAGGCTCCAGTCGGCTCGGTGGGGGCCGGCCGAGGTATAGCCGAGCTGCCGGTCGCGTTCGCGGTTGAGCAACAGTGCATCGGCCAGCGACACCTCCTGGCGGCGCCAGCCGGGCGCGAACTGCAGATGTGAGATACCCAGCGCCGGCGCCAGATCCGGGGCGAGGGCAAGCAGGCGCTGGAGCAACCTGTCCAGGTAGTCCTGGCGGCGCGAGGTCAACGGCTCGCCAGACTCGGAGAGCTCGTGATCCCAGGCATCGAGCGCCGCGCCGCTGCCGCCGCTCTTGAGCAACGCATTGCGCTGCTTGAGCGCGCGAGCATAGCGTCGCCACAGGGACAGGAAGTCAGGTTCCACGTGGAACAAGCCCCAATCGACGAAGCGACGCCGTGGCTCGCCGCCGCCGCTGACCAGCAGGTGGCTGCCCGGCTCGAAGGTCACCACCGCCAGCGCCGCACACAGGGTGCCGAGATGGGCGACGTCCTCGCCGTCGAGGCGGCCACGCCATTCCTGACCGCTGTGGCGCAGTCCGGCGCGGCGCCGGCGTGTCGCGCCGGCTTCAGCCGACTGCTCCTGCCATTCGACGAACACGTCCAGTGCGTCCTGGCCCTGGCTGACCAGCCCATCGCGCACGCGACCACGGAAGCTGCGGCCATACGCCATCAGGTGCATCGCCTCGAGCACCGTGGTCTTGCCGGCGCCGTTGTCGCCGGTGATCAGGTTCAGTCCAGGCGCGGGCGCCAGCTCGAGCGCCGCGAACCGGCGCAGGTGGTGGAAGTCGAGGCGGGAGACGTGCATGCGGGGATAGAGGCGAAGGCGCTCGCACCGGGCGCACGCAGATCGGGGCTTGGGGTAGGGCGGCAGCATACCCAAAACGGCTGATGGGCGCTGTCAGGACGGCCGCGCTCGGGAAATTGACAGCGCTGCGTGCCAGCAACCTCCGCATCATTGGGAGGACGGACTCCCGCGGGACGGTGGAGGCGTGGGTAAGAGGGTCGGACAGGCGATCACAGGCACGTTGTCTTGCCGCACGGTCTCCTGGCGCTTCGATAATGGTGTGATCCCGCCGAGATGCCGGAGCCCTTCTCTTTGCAGACACAGTCACGGCCGATGCGTTTTGGCCGGGTAATGCAAAGGTGCAAGCTGCGCAGGCCTCCCGTGGCAACGGATCCCTCTCAGTGCAGGAGCGTTGATCTTGGAGCCCAACAAAAAGAAAACCCGGCACGAAGGCCGGGTCGCTTTCGCACGTGTTCCACGTGGAACACGAACGGGAACCGTCAGAGACGCAACGGCATCACCACGTGACGCGAGCGGGCGCTGCTGGCTTCCCGGACCAGCGCCGACGAGTTAGCGTCGCGCAGCTGGATCACCACGAACTCCTCGCGCAGCGCAGACAGCGCGTCGAGCAGGTAGTTCACGTTGAAGCCGATCGCCAGGTCGCTGACCTTGGTGTCCGCTTCCACTTCTTCCTGCGCTTCTTCCTGTTCCGGGTTGTGCGCGCTGATCTTCAGCTGGCCCGGCGAGACTTCCACGCGCACGCCGCGGTACTTCTCGTTGGACAGGATCGCCGCACGCTGCAACGCCGCGCGCAGGGTTTCTCGATCCAACTTGACTTCACGGTCCGCACCGATCGGGATCACCGCTTCGTAATCGGGGAAGCGGCCGTCGATCAGCTTGGAGGTGAAGGTGACATCGTCGCGCTTGACCCGCACATGCGCGCGACCGACTTCCAGCTCGACTTCGCGCTCGCCGCCTTCCAGCAGACGCTGCAACTCGGTCACGCCCTTGCGCGGCACGATGATCTGACGCTTGGCGCCGCCGGCATTCTCCAGTTCGGTCTCGCACAGCGCCAGGCGATGGCCGTCGGTGGCCACGCAGCGCAGGGTCTGGTCGCGCAGGTCGAACAGCAGGCCGTTGAGGTAATAACGCACGTCCTGTTGCGCCATCGCGAACGCGGTGCGCTCGATCAGTTCCTTCAACGCCGCTTCCGGCACCACCACGCGTTCGGTGGCTTCCACTTCGTCGACCGAGGGGAAGTCGTTGGCGGGCAGCGTGGCCAGGGTGAAGCGGCTGCGCCCGGCCTGCACGGTGATCTTGTCGCCGGACTGGGACACGGTGACCTTGCTGCCGTCGGGCAGCGCACGCACGATCTCGAACAGCTTGCGCGCCGGGATCGTGGTTTCGCCGTCCTGGGCATCGTCGACCGCAATGCGCGAGACCATTTCCACTTCCAGATCGGTACCGGTCAGCGACAGCTGGCCACCTTGCACCTGCACCAGAAAGTTGGCCAGAACCGGCAAGGTCTGGCGGCGTTCGACCACATTGACGACTTGCGCCAATGGCTTGAGGAAGGCTTCGCGCTGCAGTGTGAAACGCATGTGGTTCCGTGCCCCTATGCTTTAAAAGATGTGGAATAAATCAAAAGCTTGGTGGTGATGGTAGAGCGAAATTCGGTGTAAATGTAGCTCAAACCACTGAAAACAAAAGATTTTTTGCGCCCTCAATCCCGTGTACTACTGTCCCGGAACTGGTGGGGAAACCTGTGGATAGTTTTGCCGTCGCCGCCGCGTCGCGCTTTATCCACAGTTTCTCCCGGATTTGTCGCGAAGTCATGCACCGATTTATCAAGCGGCTCCTGACGGTCCCGCCTGGACTCACTCGCTGAGCTTGCGGATCAGCTTGTCCCAGTCTTCGCGGAGCTTGCCGTCGGTTTCCATCAGGTGCTTGATCTGCCGGCAGGCGTGCAACACGGTGGTGTGGTCGCGCCCGGCGAACGCGTCGCCGATCTCCGGCAGGCTGTGTTCGGTCAGTTCCTTGGTCAGCGCCATCGCCACCTGCCGCGGCCGCGCCAGCGAGCGCGTGCGCCGCTTGGACAGCAGATCCTTGATCTGCAGGCCGTAGTAGTCGGCCACGGTCTTCTGGATGTTGGGGATGCCGATCGCCTGCTGCTGCGCACGGAGCAGGTCGCGCAGGGTTTCCTGGGCGAACTCGGTGGTGATCGCGCGGCCGGTGAAGTTGGCGCGCGCGGCCAGCGTGTTGAGCGCGCCTTCCAGGTCGCGCACGTTCGAGCGCATCTTCTTGGCGATCAGGAACGCCACGTCGTCGGGGATCTCCGCGCCGCGCTCGCGCGCCTTGGCCAGCACGATCGCCGCGCGGGTCTCGAAATCGGGCGGATCGATCGCCACCGACAGGCCCCAGGCCAGGCGCGACTTCAGCCGCGGCTCCAGTCCCTCGACCTCGCGCGGGTAGCGGTCGCAGGTCAGGATGATCTGCTGGCGGCCGTCGAACAGCGCGTTGAAGGTGTGGAAGAACTCTTCCTGGGTGCGGTCCTTGCCGGCGAAGAACTGGATGTCGTCGATCAGCAGCGCGTCCACCTGCTGGAACTGGCGCTTGAACTGGTCCATGGTCTTGTCCTGCAGCGCCCGGATCATCGCGCTGAAGAACTGTTCCGAGCGCAGGTACATCACCCGCGCGTTCGGATTCTGCTCGCGCATGGCGTTGCCGGCGGCGAACATCAGATGGGTCTTGCCCAGGCCGGTGCCGCCGTACAGCAGCAGCGGGTTGTGTGCGCGGTCGCCGGGCTTCTGCGCGGCCTGCACCGCCGCGGCCAGGCCGAGCTGGTTGCTGCGGCCTTCGACGAAGTTGGCGAAGGTGTAGTGCGAATCGAGGTTGCCGGCGAACGGCTCCAGCAACGGCGGCGCCGGCGTGCGTGCGGCCGCGGTCTCGCTGGGCGGGGCGGCCGCCGGTTCCGGCGCACGCGGGCGCGAGCCGACCTGCAGCAGCACCTCGCCGCTGCCGGCGAAGTAGGTCAGCAGTTCGCGGATGCGCGGCAGGTAGCGCTCGCGCACCTGCTCGACGATGAAGGCGTTCGGGGCGTACAGCACCATGCTGTTGTCATGGCGCTGTTCGGCTTGCAGCGGTTTCAACCAAGTGTGAACGTCCTCGGCTGGAAATTCGGCTTCCAGACGTTCCAGGCAACGGGGCCAAGCATCCATCAGATCTAAATTCGTCGATAGACCGGGCATGAAGGGCGCGCTCGGGCGCGGCGCATTCGGCCGGTGGGAGAGGAAAGCGGATGGATCAGACTACCACCGGCGCGCAGGGTCGGGAATGGTTTTCCCACGGCTATTCACAGATCCATCCACAGGCCCGGCGTGCCTGGCCCTTGTCGTCGTCAATACAGGGAGTTGACCGCGGCGTGAGTGATCCTATAGAATTTCCGGTTCTTTCCGCCCCATTCAGATCAGAGCGCCCCGATGGCCACCAAGCGCACCTTCCAGCCCAGCAACCTCAAGCGCAAGCGCGACCACGGCTTCCGTGCCCGTATGGCCACCGCCGACGGCCGCAAGATCCTGGCCCGTCGCCGCGCCAAGGGCCGCAAGCGCCTGAGCGCTTGATTGCTTCGCCGCCCCAGGCGGCGCCTGCAATCCGGACCGTGAATCATCCCGACCCGCGTAGGCGATTTCCTCGCTCTGCGCGGGTTCGCACGTCTGCGGAATACCGCGTCGTGTTCGATGCCGCGCGCCGCTGTTCCGAGCCGCTGATGAGCCTGCACTGGCGCAGTGCGCCGCACCCGGCGCGGCTGGGTTTGGCGGTGTCGCGCAAGGTCGACAAGCGTGCGGTCGTGCGCAATCGCATCAAGCGCGTGCTGCGCGAGGCCACGCGGCAGTTGTTGCCGTGGCTGGCGCCCGGCGATTACGTGGTGGTGGCGCGCAGCGCCGCCGCCCAGGCCAGCGGCGAGCAACTGCGCCAGGCCTATCTGCGCCTGCTGCGTCGCGCCGGCGCATTGCCGGCCCCGGCCGCGGACGGCACAATGCCGCCGCCTGATCGTCCTTCTTCCCCCACATCCACGTCAGAACCTGCTTCTGGCTGAGCCGAGCTTGCCTGTCCGATGAACCAGACCCGCCTTTTCCTGATTTTCGCCTGGCTGATGGTCGCGGCGCTGTTGTGGATGGAGTGGAACAAGGAACACGCGCCGAACGCCACCGCGGCGACGGTCGCGGCGGCGACCACGGTGCCGCCGGCGCAGGACGCCGATGCCGGCGCCACGCATGCGCCGGCCGTTCCGCAGGCCACGGTGCCCGGCACCGCGCCGGCCAGCACCACGCCCGAAACGGCTGCGGCTAGCGCCGCGCCGCGGGTCACCGTCACCACCGACGTGCTGCGCCTGACCCTGGACGGCCGCAGCGTGTTCGACGCTGACCTGTTGCTGTTCCCGCAGACCAAGCAGCCCGGCAGCCCGCCGGTGCAACTGCTGACCGAGGACGCGGCGCATCCGTACACCGCCACCAGCGGCTGGGTCGGCGAGCACAACTCGCCGTCGCCGGGCCCGGCTGGCTTCCGCCCCGAACACCCGGGCCAGGAGTACGTGCTGGCCAAGGGCCAGGACAGCCTGCAGGTGCCGTTCGTGTGGAACGGTCCGGACGGCGTGACCATCCGCCGCGTCTACACCCTGCAGCGCGGCCATTACGCCGTGCAGGTGCACGACGAGGTCATCAACCACGGCAGCAAGCCGTGGCAAGGCTATGTGTTCCGCAAGCTGAGCCGGGTGCCGACCATCGTCAGCCGCGGCATGACCAACCCGGATTCCTTCAGTTTCAACGGCGCCACCTGGTTCAGCCCGGCTGACGGCTACCAGCGCCGCGCGTTCAAGGACTATCTGGACGACGGCCCGCTGAGGCAGATCGTCGAGGGCGGCTGGATCGCGGTGCTGCAGCACCACTTCTTCACCAGTTGGATCCCGCAGGCCGACCAGGATTCCCTGTACGTGCTGTCCAATGACGGCCCGCGGCATGTGATCGAAGCGCGCGGCCCGGGTTTCACCGTGGCGCCGGGCGCCAGCGCCAGCACCGAAGCGCGACTGTGGGTCGGGCCGAAGCTGGTCAGCCAGATCGCCAAGGAGAACGTGCGCGGCCTCGACCGTGTGGTCGACTACAGCCGTTTCTCCGTGATGGCGCTGCTCGGCCAGGGTCTGTTCTGGATCCTCAGCCACCTGCACAGCCTGCTCGGCAACTGGGGCTGGTCGATCGTCGGCCTGGTGGTGCTGCTGAAGCTGGTGCTGTACCCGCTGTCGGCCGCGCAGTACAAGAGCGCGGCCAAGATGCGCAAGTTCCAGCCGCGCATCCAGCAGCTCAAGGAGCGCTACGGCGACGACAAGCAGAAGTTCCAAACCGCGATGATGGAGCTGTACAAGAAGGAGAAGATCAACCCGATGGGCGGCTGCCTGCCGGTGCTGATCCAGATGCCGATCTTCTTCGCGCTGTACTGGGTGCTGGTGGAGTCGGTGGAACTGCGGCAGGCGCCGTGGTTCGCCTGGATCCAGGACCTGACCGCGCGCGATCCGTACTTCATCCTGCCGGTGATCAACGTGGCGGTGATGTGGTTCACGCAGAAGCTGACCCCGGCCCCGGGCATGGATCCGGTGCAGGCCAAGATGATGCAGTTCATGCCACTGGTGTTCGGCGTGATGATGGCCTTCGTGCCGTCGGGCCTGGTGTTGTACTGGGTCACCAATGGTTCGCTGGGCCTGCTGCAGCAGTGGTGGATGCTCAAGCGCCACGGCGAGGCGGCCACCGCTGGCGGCGGCGGCAGCGGCAAGCCGCCGGCCAAGGCCAAGAAGTAAACCCGACAACGCCCGCCCTCCGGCGGGCGTTGCGCATGCGGCCGGGGAAGGCGCCGGCGTCTGCGTTCTTCCCGTAGCGCCTTGCTCGCGAGTCCGTGGTCATGCACAAGCGTCGTCGTCCGTTGTCGTCGTCCGTTGTCGTGATCGGCCTGCTCGCCTTGGCCCTGGCCGCGTGCCAGCGCACGCCTGCCGACAGCGCGGCGACGCCATCCAAGCCCGCGACATCGGCGCCGGCGATCGCCATTCCAGGCTCTGCCGCATTGCAGGCCCAGGCGACGACGCTGCTGCAGGGCCTGCAGGCGCAGCTGGCGGCGCAGCGCAAGATCATCGTGTTGCTGGCCGACGAGGCCAAGCAATCGCCGGCCGACCGGCAGACCTCCAGCAGCGTCGGCCAGCAACTGTTCCACGAGGGCCTGGAGCGCCGCGAGGCATTGGCCAAGCAGTTCGATGCGCTGCTCGCGCTGCCGGACGCGCAGCGCTTCGCCGCGGTCGGCAGCCTGCTCGACTACGTCGAATCGGCACCGGACCTGTACGACGCCGACCGCCTGGCGTTCCGCGAGATTCTCGCCGACTGGCAGCTGCGCATCGGCAAGGATTCCTCGCTGCCGGCGATCAAGCTGCACCAGCGCATCGGCGAAGACCTGGAAGCGCTCGACGAGATCGAACGCACCTACAACCGCGAGATCACCGCGATCTTCAGCCGCTTCGATCGCACCCGCGCGATCGTGCAGAAGCGCGAGAAGTGGGAGGACTACGTCGCCCACCTGGGCACGCTGTACACGCGCGAGGCGATCCTGCGCGACTACGGCGTGATCACCCCGTACCCGATGTCGATGAAGGACAGCGACCGCGAGGTGTTCGGCCGCGACCTGCCGCCGAAGACCGTGGTGCTGAGTTTCGACGACGGCCCGCATCGCGAATACACCGACGAGATCGTGGCCATCCTCAAGCGCTACGACGTGCCGGCCACGTTCTTCGAAGTCGGCCGCAACCTGGGCAAGCTGGAGCCGGATGGCAAGGTCGACCTGTCGCCGCTGGCCAGCGTCAGCCGCAGCCTGATGGAGCAGGGCTACACCGTCGGCAACCACAGCCTGACCCATGCGCAACTGTCCAAGGAAACCGGCGCCGCGCTGCGCAGCCAGATCCTCGACACCGACCGCATGCTGCGCGCGGTCGATGCCAAGCGTGCGCCGCTGTTCCGCTTTCCCTACGGCGCGCGCAACGCCGAGGGCATGCAGATCCTGGGCGAGGCCGGACTGAAGTCGGTGATGTGGAACGTGGATTCGCTGGACTGGGCCGACCCGGTGCCGGAGTCGATCGTGCAGCGCGTGCTCGAGCAGGTCGGCCGCGAGCAGCGCGGCATCCTGCTGTTCCACGACATCCACGAACGCACGGTCAAGGCGCTGCCGCAGATCCTGGACCGGCTCAGCGCCGACGGCTACCAGTTCGCCGCCTGGAACGGGCGCGACTTCAGCGTGGCGCGCGCGGCCAGCAATGCCGCCGCACCGGCGGTGACCAGCGGCTACGACAAGTCGTGGGCCATCGTCATCGGCATCGACGACTACGCGCACTGGCCCAAGCTGCAGTACGCGGCCAACGATGCGCAGGCCATCGCGCAGACGCTGACCGGCAGCTTCGGTTTCCCGTCGTCGCAGGTGATCGTGCTGAAGAACCAGGAGGCGACCCGCAACAACATCCTGGCCGCTTTCCACGATCGCCTCGCACACGGCGGCGTCGGCAAGAACGACCGCGTGTTCGTGTTCTTCGCCGGCCACGGCGCGACCAGCAAGCTGGCCTCCGGGCGCGACCTGGGCTACATCATCCCGGCCGACTCGGACCCGGCGCAGTTCGCCACCGACGCGATTCCGATGACCGAGATCCAGGACATTGCCGAAAGCCTGGAAGCCAAGCACGTGCTGTTCGTGATGGACGCGTGCTACAGCGGCCTGGGTCTGACCCGCGGCGGCGGTACCAGCGCCTACCTGCGCGAGAACGCGCGGCGCATCGCCCGGCAGATGCTCACCGCCGGCGGCGCCGACCAGCAGGTCGCCGACAGCGGCCCCAATGGCCATTCGGTATTCACCTGGGTGCTGTTGCAGGCGCTGTCGGGCAAGGCCGACCTCAATGGCGATGGTCTGATCACCGGCACCGAGCTGGCCGCCTACGTGGCGCCGGCGGTGTCGAGCATCTCGCAGCAGACGCCCGCGTTCGGCAGCCTGCCCGGTTCGCAGGGCGGCGAGTTCGTGCTGCAGGTACCGGAGGGCGAAGAATTCCTCACCGCCAGCACCCAGCAACTGTCCTCGGCGGCGATCGCGATGAACGACCGCGTCGATGCGGCCGCGCCCGCATCGACCGCGACCCCGAACGCCGGCGCCAGCAGCGCCGACGCACCGCCCGCTGCGTCCAAGCCGGCGGTGGTGGTCAAGGACCTGCAGGGCGGCGAGCGACCGCTGGCGGTGCCGGCCGCGGCCGGTCCGGTGTCCGACCGCCAGCGTGCGCAGCGCGCCAACGACCGCGGCCTGCAGTTGTACAAGGAGAAGCGCTACGACGAGGCCGAGGCGCAGTTCACCGAGGCGCTGAAGCTGCGCCCGGACTTCGCGCTGGCGGCCAACAACCTGGGCTTCATCTACTATCGTCAGGGCAAGTACGCGCAGGCCGTGCGCTGGCTGGAGAACACGCTGAAGATCGATCCCTCGCGCGCGGTGGCCTACGTCAACCTGGGCGACGCCTACCGCCAGCTCGGCGATGCGGCCAAGGCCAAGCGCGCCTTCCAGACCTACCTGGAGCTGCAACCCAACGGCGCGTCGGCCGCCTACGTCCGCGGCCAGTTGCAGACGCTGTGATCAACCGCGCCGCCGAACCTGTCGCCTTCGCCATGCCGTCTTCCGCCACCGAGACCATCGCCGCCATCGCCACCGCTCCCGGCGCGGGCGGTGTCGGCGTGGTCCGCGTGTCCGGTCCGGCGGCGGCGGCCATCGCCGAGGGACTGGGCCTGGGCGCGCTGGTGCCGCGCAGCGCCCGCTACGCGCGTTTTCGCGACGCGCATGGCGAGATCGTGGACGACGGTATAGCGCTGTGGTTTCCGGCACCGCGCAGCTTCACCGGCGAGGACGTGCTGGAACTGCAGGCGCACGGCAGCCCGGTGCTGCTGCGGCACCTGGTGGCGCGCTGCTGCGAACTCGGCGCGCGTCCGGCACGTCCGGGCGAGTTCAGCGAGCGCGCCTTCCTCAACCGCAAGCTCGACCTGGCCCAGGCAGAGGCGATCGCCGACCTGATCGCCGCCGGCGACCTGCGCGCGGCACGCGCGGCACGGCGCTCGCTGGACGGGGTGTTTTCGCGTCGCGTCGACGACCTGGCCGAACAGCTGATCCGCCTGCGCATCCACATCGAAGCGGCGATCGATTTCGCCGACGAGGCGCTGGACACGCTGGGCGGCGAGCAGGTCCGTGCCGGCCTGGCGCAGGCGCGCACGGATCTGACGCAGTTGCGTGCCGACGCCGAACGCGGCCGGCGCCTGCGCGATGGCCTGCACGCGGTGCTGGTCGGCCCGCCCAATGCCGGCAAGAGTTCGCTGCTCAATGCGCTGGCCGGCAGCGACCGCGCCATCGTCACCGACATCGCCGGCACCACCCGCGACACCTTGCACGAGACCGTGCGCCTGGACGGCGTGGAACTGACCCTGGTCGACACCGCCGGCCTGCGCGAGGGCGGCGATGCGATCGAGCGCGAGGGCATGCGCCGCGCGCGCCAGGAACTGCAGCGCGCCGACCTGGCGCTGATCGTGCTGGATGCGCGCGACGCCGAGGCCGGCCAGGCCGCGATCGCCGATGCCATCGCGGATGTGCCGCAGCGCCTGTGGATACACAACAAGAGCGACCTGCTCGCCGCCGTGCCCGCGGCCAGCGCCGAGCGCGTCTACGTTTCCGCCGCCACCGGCAGCGGGCTGGAGCAGTTGCACGCGCAGTTGCGCGCGATCGCCGGTGCCGCGGCCGGCGAGGGTAGCGACGGCGAGTTCTCCGCGCGCGCCCGCCACGTCGACGCGCTGCAGCGCGCCGCGACGCATGCCGACGCGGCGGCGGTCGAACTGCAGCACGAACGCCTGGAACTGGCCGCCGAAGAGCTGCGCCTGGCCCATGCCGCGCTCGGCGAGATCGTCGGCACGCTCAGTGCCGACGATCTGCTCGGGCGGATCTTCTCCAGTTTCTGCATCGGCAAGTAGCGCGTCGCGCCGCCAAGTGCGCTTACGGCTTCAGCCCTGCCAGTTGCGCGCGGTTGTCCTGCAGCCACTGTTCGAACGGCAGCGGCGCCTGCCCGGTCAGCGCCTGGTAGTCGCCGGTGACGGTGGCGACGCGGCCGGCGGCGGTGTTGGTGTCGAACGACGCATAGATGCGCGCGACCGGCTCGGGCAGGCCGGCGCCGACCATGCCCTGCACCAGGCCTTCGACCGGTACCGGCACCACCTGGATCTGCACGTCCAGCACCTGCGCGACCAGCGCGGCGATCTCGGCGGTGGTGTAGGCGCGCGCGCCGCTGAGGGTGAGCGTGCGCTTGCCGTCGCCGCCGGCCAGGGCGACCGCGGCGGCGCGGGCCAGGTCGTCGCGCGCGATATGGGCGATCCCGCCGTCACCGGCCGCGCTGTACCAGTGGCCCGAGGCCAGCACCGACGGCAGGCTCATGAACAGATTTTCGAAGTACCAGTGGTTGCGCAGCACGGTCCAGGCGGGCAGGGCGCTGGCGGCCAGGCTGTCTTCGGTGCCGGCGTGATCCGTGGCCAGCAGCAGCGGCGAGTCGTGTGGTTCCGGGCAGGAGGTGTAGACCAGGTGGCCGACGCCGGCGCGTTCGGCGGCGGCGATCGCGGCCTGGTGCTGCTGCAGGCGGTGGCCGGGGCGGTCCAGTGCGTCGGTGCTGATCAGCAGCACGCGGCCGGCGCCACGGAACGCGGTGTCGAGCGAGGTGGCGTCGTCGAAATCGCCGTGGCGCACGTCCACGCCACGTGCGGCCCAGGCGGCCAGGCGGTCGGGCTGGCGGGTCATCGCCACCACCCGCGACGGCGCCACCTTGAGGGTATCGAGCAGATGCGCGAGCACGCGCTGGCCGAACTGGCCGCCGGCGCCGGTGACGAGCAGGGAATCGGAAGATGCGGACATGACAGGTCTCCTGACTGAGGAAGGGCGGCGTCGCAGGACGCCATGGTCTGGAAAAGGAACCTGGTCTATCCTAGAGACCTTGGCCGACCTGTAAAGACGGCACTTTTCCCGCCCCTGATTACCCCGAGGTAACCACCATGGACACCGTCGTACCGCCGGTCGCTGCCTGCGACCCGCTGTTGAGCCAGCAACTGCAGGACTACCAGCGTGCCGGCATGGCCATCGACCAGTGCCCGGTGCGCGACGTCTTGGCGCAGATCGGCGACAAGTGGAGCACCTTGTTCGTGATGCTGCTGGCCGAGCGCCCGCACCGCTTCGGCGAACTGCGCCGCGCGGTGCCCGACGTCTCCCAGCGCATGCTGACCCAGACCCTGCGCGATCTGCAGCGCGAAGGCCTGGTAGCACGCGAGGTGCTGCCGACCGTGCCGCCCGGCGTGGAGTACCGGCTCACTCCGCTGGGCCAATCGTTGAGCGTGGTGCTGGCACCGCTGGTGCGCTGGGCCGCCGACCATCACGCGCAGATCTGCAGCGCACGTGCTGCGTTCGAGGCCGATGCACCGGCGCGGGCGGCGGGCGCCGCGTACAGTTGACGCGTCCCGTACGAGCGGCTTTACCGAGAACGCCCGGTCGCGGCGGAAGCCGCTCCTTACGGACATTCCCGCATTACCCGCCACCCCGACGGCCGCAAACGCCCGAATTCGGCAACCGCGGATCAGCTCTCCGCAACCACCCGCGCGCTGTAGCTGTCGCCGTCGCGCTGCACCCTTACCGGTCCGCCGAACACCGCCGACAACGGCGCATCGGCCAGCAGTTCCTCGCGCGCGCCATCGGCGTACACCTGGCCCTCGCGCAACAGGATCACCCGTGCGATTTCCGGCACGATCTCTTCGATGTGGTGGGTGACCAGAACCAGGGTGATGCCCTGGCGGGCGAGGTCCCGCATCGTCGCCAGCAAGTGCTCGCGCGCGACCAGGTCCAGACCGGTACTGGGTTCGTCCAGCAGCAGCGCCTGCGGCCGATTAACCAGGGCGCGCGCGATCAGCACGCGTCGGGTCTCGCCGGCCGACAGTTCGGCGTAGGGCCGCCGCAACAGCGGCAACGCGTGCGCCGCCTGCAGCGCCTCGCGCGCGCGGTCGCGCATCGCGTCGGTCACCTCGCGGTGCGGCGGCACCACATAGCTGGCGAAGAATCCGGACAGCACCGCGCTTTCCACGTCCAGCCCGGGCATGTCGGCGAGATTGACGCTGAGGTCGCTGGTGACGATGCCCAACTGGCTGCGCAGCCGATCCACCTGCCAGCGGCTCTGGCCGAGCACCCGCACCGCCGGCTCCTCGCCGGCGCGCGCCAGCGGATACAGCTCGCGGGTGATGAGCTTGATGAACGAGGATTTGCCGCAGCCGTTCGGGCCGAGGATCGCGGTGTGCTGGCCGAGCGCGATGCGCAGGCTCAGCGCATGCAGCACGCGGACCTGGCCGCGGACGACGCTGGCACGGTCGAGTTCGATCAACGGCGCGGCCGCTGGCACGGGGGTTGCTTGGGAAGAGGCGGCTGACATGGAACCGAAACCGTTCTGTGATCGGAAGCGCTTGGCGGCTGAATACCATACGCGAGCGCCGGGTGAAGTTTGCGCCCGCAACCCCCATCATGTCGTCATCCCCTCACGCCGTCTTACGCTCTGGAGCTTCTGGCAATGTTCGACGCGATCCTCGACTTCCTCGGCAACGGCCTGCTCGGCGTCGGCTGGTGGGGCATGCTGGCCGTGCTGCTGCTGTTCACCCAGCTCACCATCTTCGCGGTGACGCTGTACCTGCACCGCAGCCAGGCGCATCGCGGCGTGGACTTCCATCCGCTGCTGTCGCACTTCTTTCGCTTCTGGACCTGGTTCACCACCTCGATGATCACCAAGGAGTGGGTGGCGATCCATCGCAAGCACCACGCCAAGGTGGAGACCGAGGAAGACCCCCACAGCCCGCAGACCAAGGGCATCGCCCGCGTGTTCTGGCGCGGCGTGGAGCTTTACCGCGAAGCGCGCACCCAGCGCGGCGACATCGAGCAGTACGGCAAGGGCGCACCGGACGACTGGATCGAGCGGCACCTGTACACCCCGTACGCGAACCTGGGGCCGGTGGCCCTGTTCGCGGTCAACTTCGCGCTGTTCGGCCTGCCTGGCATCGCGCTGTGGGCGCTGCAGATGGCCTGGATCCCGTTCTGGGCCGCCGGCGTGATCAACGGCCTGGGCCACTGGTGGGGCTACCGTAACTTCGAGTCCGCCGACACCTCGACCAATCTGACGCCGTGGGCGCTGTGGATCGGTGGCGAAGAACTGCACAACAACCACCATGCCTTCCCGAGCTCGGCGCGCTTCTCGATGCGCCGTTGGGAACTGGACATCGGCTGGATCGCGATCCGCGCGCTGGCCGCCCTGCGTCTGGCCAAGATCCTGCGCGTGGCGCCGACCCTGGACGTGCGCCCGAACATCGCCGTGCCCGACGCCGACACCCTGCGCGCGCTGCTGTCGCATCGCTTCCAGGCGATGACCGATTACCAGCGCAACGTGTTCAAGCCCGCGCTCAAGGAAGAAGCCGCGCAGGCCGGCGCCAAGCTGCGCAAGCTGCTGCCGCGGCGCCTGCGCAAGGGCCTGGTCGACGATGGCCGCTGGCTTAAGCCCGACGCGCGCGAACAGCTGCAGCACTGGGTGGCGCAGCGCCCGCGCATGCGCACGCTGGTCGAGCATCGCGCCCGCCTGGCGGCCCTGCTGGAAGCGCGCACCCATGACGCCAGCGAACGCCTCAAGCACCTGCAGGCCTGGTGCCATGACGCCGAAGCCAGCGGCATCGCCGCGCTGCAGGCCTACGCCGCACGACTGAAGGGCTACGCCCTGGCATGAGCCGCGGCGCACCGCGCACCCAATCGCACGAACGCCGCCTCGCGCGGCGTTCGTCGTCGATGGCCGGACTGACACTGCGCATCGCCTGCGTCCTCTTCGCCGGCGGCATGGTCAGTGCCCATGCGCAGGCGATCGACAGCACCACCAGCTACCTGCAGCGCATGGACCGCGACGGCGACGGCCGCGTCAGCCTGGACGAATACCTGGCCTGGATGAGCTACGCCTTCGACGCGCGCGACCGCGACCACGACGGCGTGCTCAGCCCCGCCGAACTGCCCGGCGGCCGCGGCCCGCCGATCACCCGCGCACAGCACCTGGCCACCCTGACCGCCCGCTTCCGCAAGCAGGACACCAACGGCGACGGCTACCTCAGCGCCCGGGAGCTGGCGGCGCCGCCGCAGTAGGGGACGCCGATCCGGCGGGCGCTGTGCTCGCCGATTCCGGGGCTGGCGCTGCGGTGTCCGGCGCCGAGGCGAGTCTGCGAGCAGAAACCAGGTGCAGCAGCGCGACGGAAAGAAAGGCAATGGCGGTCGCATGCATCTGAAGGCTGACCATCACCCAGGCGAGCAAGCAATACATCGCCGCAAGCTTGCGGTGCATGGACGGCAGCATGGTGATGGCTTTTATCCGCATCAGCGCGACGTCGCCTCGCGATCCGGGATCCAAAGACATTCGCGCATCAGGTGACGCCCTCCAAGACCCAGGCCTTGCAGCGCTGGAAATTCTCTTCCCCTTTCCAGACCTCGGTATAGGTGGGTCCGCGCACGCGTTCGATCAGTTCCAGGGCTTTCTCCCGATCGCGCGCCAGGCAGGCGAAGCGGGCAAAATTCTGCAAATTCCATTCGTCCGCATAGACTTTGAGCACGTCGTCGATGCCAGCGCGCATGGTCGACCAGCGCGCCAGCGATTCGGTGAACAAGCGTTCGTCATAGATCGATTGCGAGGCGTACCAATAGATGCGTGCGTACAGTCCCTTGCCCTCACGTGCCCGCGTGCGTTCCATCGCCATTGCGGCGAAGCGTTCGATGTCGGTGGCGTTGCCTCCCCATTTGGGCGAATAGAACTCGATCGCCTGGAAATAGATCTCGTAATACGCGGGGTACCGCGCCATCGCCTCGTCGATCAGCGCCTGGAACCTGTCATCGTCCCACTGCTGTACCTTGGCGACGCCTTCCATCTCGACGTACCACTCAGGATCCAGCGACGCGATCTGCTTGTTGTCTTCAAGATAATGCCGGGTTGCTTCGATGCCGGCCTTGAACGGCGCCCAGTCCTGCGGACGGACCGTATTGGCGTAACCATTGCCGCGATGGCTCCAGGCGCGACTTGAGAGCCATGCTGCATAGGCGATTCGTGCGCTGGGAGACTTTGGATATGCCGCGATCCAACGCTTGGCGACGCTCTCCTTTTCCGCCCACGCCGCCTCGCTGTATGACCCAGTGCGTAAATAGCGACCGACGCCGCTATGCAACAGGCTCAATTTCCAGACGCCACTGGAGGTCCTGGACTGCTTCGTTCGATAGACCGCCGCTTGCCGTTCGAGCGCCGCGATGTCGCCACTCTTCATGGCGGATCTTGCACCTTCGAAAATTGCGGTGCGTTCCTCCATCTCTTCAGCACAGGCGAGCGCAGAAACCGTCGCTGCAGCGAAAAACAGCAGCGCCGACAACAGGCGATACGTCATCTGGGACATTGGATTCATCTCCTTGAAAATTGCGCTTCCTTGACGGGCGCGTGGCTCACGTCCGATGGAGCTGCCGGCTACCTGCACCGAGATCAGCGCGTCCCTGCTTACAGACGAGAGCGACATCACCCTGGTGTTACAGTTTCCGAATCCCGCTATCGACTCTCCGCGACCGTACCATCATGCCCGAACTCCCCGAAGTCGAAACCACCCGGCGCGGCCTGGAGCCGCATCTGTCGGGGCGGCGCATCCATGGGGTGATCCTGCGGCGGCCGGATTTGCGCTGGCCGATTCCGCCTGACGTGGCGGAGCGGCTGCCGGGGCAGCGCATCGACGGCATTCGCCGGCGCGCGAAGTACTTGTTGCTGGATACCGCGGTCGGCAGTGCGCTGCTGCATCTGGGCATGTCCGGTAGCTTGCGCGTGCTGCCGGGCGACACGCCGCCGCGGGCGCACGACCACGTCGACATCAGCCTGGAAGACGGGCGCGTGCTGCGCTTCAACGACCCGCGCCGGTTCGGCTGCCTGCTGTGGCAGGCGCCGGGCGAGACCCATCCGCTGCTCGCCGAGTTGGGGCCGGAGCCGCTGTCGGATGCGTTCGACGGCGATCATCTGTTCCGGCTCAGCCGCGGCCGCACTGCGCCGGTCAAGACCTTCCTGATGGATCAGCGCATCGTGGTCGGGGTGGGCAACATCTACGCGGCCGAGAGCCTGTTCCAGGCGGGCATCAGTCCGCTGCGCGAGGCCGGCGACGTCTCGCGTGCCCGTTACGCACGCCTGGCCGAGGCAGCCAAGGCGATCCTGGGCTATGCGATCCAGCGCGGCGGCACGACCTTGCGCGATTTCATCAGCCCGGATGGGGCGCCGGGCTACTTCGAGCAGGAGCTGTCGGTCTACGGCCGCGAGGGCGAGGCCTGCAAGCGTTGCGGACGCACGCTGCGCCACGCCAGCATCGGCCAGCGCGCCAGCGTCTGGTGCGGCCATTGCCAGCGCTGAGCAACGAACGCGATCGCGCTGCATGCACCGACGAAGGCGGTCCGGCGTCCGCAGGGACACCGGCAGCACCGCGCTTCTTGCAGCGTCTCGGCACGATGGGCCGTCGCGACCGCGAGCGCGATTCAGCCGCGACGGGCCTTGCCGGTAACGGGCCTGCTCAAGCGCACATGTCACTGGGCTTCTCGGTGGGCCTTGTCGCGCCGTTAGCGGCTCCAGAAGAGGCCTTGCCCACTCGGGCATAGCGACGCCGATGTGGTCGGGTCGGCAACTGTCTCGGCCGGGGCCCGCCCGCCCACCTCCAGCACGTCTGCGTTCGGGGCTCGCACCCACGGGCACCATCCATCACCGCCACCTTCGGCGCCGCTTGTCTATGATGGGCGTCCTTTTCCGTTTCGATCCGGCCATGCAACGACGCGATTTCCTCAAGAACGCCGCCGCCGCCTTTGCCGCCATGGGCTTGCCGGCGATGCCGATGCTCGGCCAGGCGGCCCCTGCGGTGGGCTTGCGCCGCCTGGGCAAGCCGCAGCCGTTCGACTACGCCTGGCTCAAGGGCCACGCGCGGGCCATGGCCAGCGCGCCGTACCAGAGCCACAAGCGGGCGCTGCCGGCGCCGGTGGAGGGCTTGACCTGGGACCAGTACCAGTCGATCCGCTACCGCCAGGATCACGCGTTGTGGGCGGCCGAGCAGGGCCCGAAGTTCCAGGCCAAGTTCTTCCACCTGGGCCTGTACTTCAAGACGCCGGTGCACATGTTCGACCTGGTCGACGGGCAGGCGCAGGAACTGGCCTACGACAGCGCGGCGTTCGATTACGGCAGCAGCGGGCTGAAGGGCAAGCCGCTGCCGAAGGAACTGGGCTTTGCCGGTTTCCGCCTCAACACCAAGCAGGACACCGAGCGCGACTTCGCCGCCTTCCTCGGCGCCAGCTACTTCCGTGCGGTCGGCAAGGAGGGCCAGTACGGCCAGTCGGCGCGCGGGTTGGCGATCGATACCGGCACCGGCGGCCCGGAGGAATTCCCGGACTTCATCGCCTACTGGCTGGAGCAGCCCAAGGCCGGCTCGGACACGGTGGTGGTGTACGCGCTGCTGGATTCGCCCAGCGTGGCCGGTGCCTACCGCTTCGCGATCACCAATGGCGACGTGCTGCTGATGGACATCGACAGCGCGCTGTATCCGCGCAAGACCATCGAGCGCCTGGGCCTGGGGCCGTGCACCAGCATGTACCAGATGGGCGAGAACGACCGCCGCATGGATTGGGACTGGCGCCCGGAGATCCACGACACCGACGGCCTGGCGATGTGGACCGGCGGCGGCGAGTGGATCTGGCGGCCGCTGTGCAATCCGCCGCACCTGCGCTTCAACATGTTTGTCGACGAGAACCCGCGCGGTTTCGGCCTGCTGCAGCGCGACCGCAACTTCGATCATTACCAGGACGACGGCGTGTTCTACGAGAAGCGCCCGTGCCTGTGGGTGGAGCCGAAGCAGGGCTGGGGCAAGGGCTCGGTGCAACTGGTGGAGATCCCCACCGTCGACGAGACCTTCGACAACATCGTCGCGTTCTGGAATCCGCAGGACAAGCCGCAGCCCGGACAGGAGCTGCTGTTCGGCTACCGCCTGTACTGGGGCGCACAGGCGCCGGCGTCCTCGCCGCTGGCGCACTGCGTGGCCACCCGCACCGGCCTGGGCGGCGTGGTCGGGCAGAAGCGGCATTACTTCTCGTGGCGCTTCGCGGTGGATTTCGTCGGCGGCGAACTGGCCAAGCTGGGCAAGGAGAAGGACGCCAAGGTCGAGGCGGTGCTGCAGCTCAACCGCGGCCGCACCGAGATCGTCTCGGCGCGGCCGTTGCACGAGATCTCCGGCTACCGCGCGATGTTCGACGTGGTGCCGCCGGACGACGGCACCGAGCAGATCGATATCCGCCTGTACCTGCGCAGCGGCGAGCGCCCGCTCACCGAGACCTGGCTGTACCAGTGGACGCCGCCGCCGGCGGCCGAGCGCAAGCTGTACTGAGCCGCGAAGCGCTCGGCGCCGGCCGGCATCGGGCGCTCGTTGGATGGAGCGGTTGCGCTGGTGTTTCAGTCCCGACGCAGCCGGGTGTGCGAGCTTGGTGCGCATCGCGCGTCGCGGCTGAAGTCGCTCCCACAGGAGCGCACAGGCCCGGCACTGGGCTGTTGTGGGAGCGACTTCAGTCCCGACGCGGAAATGGCGCCGCGTTCAGTGCTTGTCGGGCTCCTGCGGCGGCGGCGTCGGCGTACCTTCAGTGCTGATGTCCTCGACATCGCCGATGTCGACCCGGCCCGGGGTGCGCCCGTCCCACACCTGATCCTGCAGCTTCCAGTACGCGCTCGGTTCCCAGAACTGCTTGGCGTAGAACACTTCCGGATCGATGCTGCCGCCGCGCGGGCCGTTGATCGACAGCGGGCCGGCCGCGCCGGAGTGGCCGAGCAGGCCGCCGGTGCTGCGCATCGCTTCGCGCCGCAGCACCGCTTCCTGGCGCGGCTTGGCGACCTGATCGCCGTAGTCGGCGAGCATCGACTTGTCGAGCTTGGCCGCGCGCTTGCGCTCGTCCGGAGTCAGCTGGTTCCAGTACTCCATCTTGCGCGCGCCGAACTGGTCGTAGCCGCGCTCGGCGGCCAGCGCCATCCACAGGAAGCCCATCGTATGGTCGGCGGCGCCGCCCTGGCCTTCCCAGTACATCTCGCCCAACCGCGCCTGCGACGGCTTGTCGGCGTAGCGCGCGGCCAGCTGTTACTGCTTCCTGGCCTCGGCGTACTCGCCCTTCTTCTTGTCGGCGCGGATGCCGGCGCGGCGATAGAACAGGTCCAGGTGCGCCTCGAGGAAGCCGTCGGTGAGCACCTGCGCCGGGATGTCCTGGAAGGTGTGGTCGCCCGGGGCCGCAGCGGCGGGGCCGGGCAGGGCGAGCAGCAGGGTACAGGCCAGGACGGTGCCGCTGCCGGCGAAAAATCCTTTCAACGAAAGCATGTTCCTCATCCCATGAGTGCGATCGGCGCGATTCTAGGCATGCCGCTGGGTGCGCTCCATAGACTGATGGCATAGGAACAGACGCGTGTACGGCACACGTCAGCCACGGTTCATCGCATCGTGGCGCGACGCACCAGCGCGGTGCGTCGCGCGTTGCATCCGGGTTACAGCGGCAGCGCAATCTGCAGCGGATCGATGCGGCCTTCGCCGCGCATGATCTTCTTGAACTCGGGGCGGCTGACCGACACGTAGCGCTCGTTGCCGCCGATCTCCACCTGCGGGCCGTCCTGCACCGCGTGGCCGTTCTCGTCGACGCGCACGGTCATTGTCGCCTTGCTGCCGGTGTGGCAGATGGTCTTGATCTCCTGCAGTTCGTCGGCCCAGGCCAGCAGGTACTGACTGCCTTCGAACAGCTCGCCGCGGAAATCGGTGCGCAGGCCGTAGCACAGCACCGGGATGCGCAGCCGGTCGACCACTTCGCTGAGTTGCCAGACCTGCGCGCGGCTGAGGAACTGCGCTTCGTCCACCAGCACGCAATGCAGTGGCCCGTGGCTGGCGATGTCGGCCTCGAGGGTGGCCAGCAGATCGGTGTCGGCGACGAAGGGCATGCCGTCGGCGCGCAGGCCGATGCGCGAGGCGACCACGCCGCTGCCGGCGCGATGGTCCAGCCGCGGCGTCAGGATCGCCGTGCGCATGCCGCGCTCGCGGTAGTTGTGCGCCGACTGCAGCAGCGTGGTGGTCTTGCCGGCGTTCATCGCCGAATAGTAGAAATACAGTTTCGCCATGCCGCCGATTCTAGCGCGGCGGCCGCGCGCCCCGGCCGCCGGGCGGTTCGCGAACCGGTTCAGCGCCGGCGCGGCGGTGGGGCGTCGGCGCCGGCCGGCGCCCGTTACAATGCGCGGCCAAGGGAAGTCTTCATGCACGGTCTCAATCCTCCCCAACGCGCCGCGGTCCTGCATTGCGAGGGTCCGTTGCTGGTGCTGGCCGGCGCCGGCAGCGGCAAGACCCGCGTGATCGTGGAAAAGATCGCGCACCTGATCGCCAGCGGCCGTTACCCGGCCAAGCGCATCGCCGCGATCACCTTCACCAACAAGTCGGCCAAGGAAATGCGCGAGCGCGTGGCCAAGCGCATCCGCAGCGAGGCCGCCGACGGCCTGACCATCTGCACCTTCCACGCCCTGGGGCTGAAGTTCCTGCAGATCGAACACGCGGCGGTGGGCCTGAAGCGCGGCTTCTCGATCTTCGACGCCGACGATGCCGCCGCGCAGATCAAGGATCTGATGCCCGGCGCCAAGCCCGATGCCATCGAGGACGCCAAGAACCTGATCTCGCGCGCCAAGAACGCCGGGCTGTCGCCGGAGCAGGCGATGGCGGCGGCGCGCAGCAACCGCGAGCAGGAGGCGGCCAGCCTGTACGAGCGCTATCAGGCGCGGCTGAGCACCTTCAACGCGGTGGACTTCGACGACCTGATCCGCCTGCCGGTGCAGGTGCTGGAGGAGAACGAAGACATCGTGATGGCCTGGCGCGAGCGCATCGGCTATCTGCTGGTGGACGAGAGCCAGGACACCAACGATGCGCAGTACCGGTTGCTGAAGATGCTGGCCGGCCCGCGCGGCAACTTCACCTGCGTGGGCGACGACGACCAGAGCATCTACGCCTGGCGCGGCGCCAATCCTGAGAACCTGTTGCAGATGGGCCGCGACTATCCGGCCCTGCAGATCATCAAGCTGGAGCAGAACTACCGCTGCTCCAACCGCGTGCTGCGCGCGGCCAATGCGTTGATCGCGCACAATCCGCACGAGCACCTGAAGACGTTGTGGAGCGACCAGGCCGACGGCGAGCGCATCCGCGTGTGGGAGTGTCGCGACAGCGAGCACGAGGCGGAGAAGGTCGCCGCCGAGATCGCCTACCTGGGCACCGCCAAGCAGGTGCCGTGGAGCGACTTCTGCATCCTGTTCCGCGGCAACTTCCAGTCGCGGCCGCTGGAAAAGGCGCTGCAGATGGCCAGCGTGCCGTACCACATCACCGGCGGCACCGCGTTCCTGGAGCGGCAGGAGGTCAAGGACGTGCTGTCCTGGCTGCGCCTGCTGGTCAATCCCGACGACGACGCGGCGTTCCTGCGTGCGGTGCAGGCGCCCAAGCGCGAGGTCGGCGCGACCTCGCTGGCCAAGCTGGCCGAACTGGCTTCGGCCAAGCACCTGCCGATGTCGCGCGCGGCCGAGTCGGTGGGCGCGCTGCAGCAGTTGCCGCCGCGCGCGGCCAACGGCCTGAGCGACTTCGTCGACATCCTGCACGAACTGCGCACGGCCTCGACCACGCTGTCCTCGGCCGACGTGGTGCGCCAGCTCGCCGAGCAGTCGGGGCTGATCCGCGAGTTGCGCAGCCAGTGCAAGGACGAAGCGAGTTTCCAGCGTCGCCGCGGCAACCTGGAGGAACTGGCCAAGTGGTTCGAGGGCGGACCGCGCGGCGCCACCGTCGGCGACCTGGCCGCGCAGCTGGCGCTGCTGTCGCGCAACGACAAGGACGACGGCGGCAACCAGGTGCGGATGATGACCATGCACGCGTCCAAGGGCCTGGAGTTCCGCTACGTGTTCATCGTCGGCTGCGAGGACGGCGTGCTGCCGCACGAGGTCAGCCTGGAAGAGGGCAACCTGCAGGAAGAGCGGCGCCTGCTGTACGTCGGCATCACCCGCGCCAAGGAGCAGCTGTGGATGAGCTACAGCAAGCTCACCCGCAAGTTCGGCGAGCATATCCGGCTCAAGCCCAGCCGCTTCTTCGACGAGATCCCGGCCGAGGAAATGCAGCGCGACGGCGCCGACCCGGTGGCCGACGCAGCGCGCAAGAAGGAACGCGCGAATGCAGGGTTGGCGGCGATCCAGGCGTTGTTTGATTGAAGGCCGGGATTGGGGAGTCGGGATTGGGGATTCGTAATGGCGGGGTACGTTGTGAGCGCTGTGGCTGGGAGGGGGCGTGCGGATGTGCGCAGGGGCTAGTCGGCTATTCCTTCTCCCGCCGGGACCACGGCCCCCTTTTGGGGGAAGGTGCCCCGTAGGGGCGGATGAGGGTCCGGGCGAAGCCTCGTGCACTCACACTCCGCGAGTCGCTTCGCGCCGTACCCTCACCCCAACCCCTCTCCCGGAGGGAGAGGGGCTAGTCAGCTGTTCCTTCTCCCTTCGGGACCACGGCCCCCTTTTTGGGGGAAGGTGCTCCGCAGGGGCGGATGAGGGTCAGGCGCAGCCTCGTGCACTGACACTCCGCAGGTCGCTTCGCGCCGCACCCTCACCCCAACCCCTCTCCCGACGGGAGAGGGGCTTAGCGCGGACGCTTGCACACGCTTGTTGTGAAGGACGCAAGCGAACGCGCCTTCAGGGCGTGCGGGCAGCAGGGAGCTTGCACTGTGGGAGGGACTTCAGTCCCGACGCATTGCGGTGTGCCGAAGCCATTGGCGCCGCGCATTGCCGCAGGAGTTCCACCCGCAAAACTAGAACGGGCCGCGCAAGGCGGCCCGTCTCTGGTTCGACGCTTCTGCTGCTTACGCCGACAGGTGCTCGATCGCCGCGACGCTGCCGAGGCGGTCGCCCAGGCGCTTGAGCAGGGCCAGGCGGTTGCGACGCAGCGCCGGGTCGTCGGCGTTGACCATCACCCCGTCGAAGAACGCGTCCACCTGCGGGCGTAGCCGTGCCAGGAAGTTCAGCACGGTGACGTAGTCGTGCTGGCGCAGCGCGCCGTCGGTCTCGGCGATCGCCGCTTCCACCGCCTCGGCCAGCGCGCGCTCGGCCGGCTCGCGCAGCAGGCCCGCGTCGACCTGCGCCGGAATCTCGCCCTCGGCCTTGCGCAGGATGTTGCGGATGCGCTTGTTGGCCGCGGCCAGCGCCTCGGCCTCCGGCAACGCGGCGAAGGTGCCGATCGCGTCGATGCGGCGGTCGAAGTCGTACAGCGATCGAGGCTGTAGCTCGGCTACAGCATTAAAATGAGACGTAGGAACACCCTTATCGCTGTAATACCCCTTTAGACGATCAAGGATGAAAAGGTATAGGTCAGAGATTGTCTGATGCATTTCCTCGTTTTTATCGTTGGGTTCAATACCCGCGACTGTCCGAACGATCTCGTCTTGTAATGCGATCGAAAATCCTTGTTGATGCAGCTCTTGTACGGACGAAACGAACTTATTCGCGGCAGGCTTGATGTTTTCTAAGCCAATTGTTGAGTAAGCAGCTCCTACCGCACGAATCAGTAGCATCACTAGACTGAAATCAAACCCACTCTCAATCACCGTCCGCGCCAACCCCAGCGCATTGCGCCGCAGCGCGAACGGATCCTTGTTGCCGGTGGGCTTCAGCCCGGCCGCGAACCCGCCGGCCAGCGTGTCCAGGCGTTCGGCGATCGCCAGCACCTTGCCCAGCGGCGACAGGGCGATGTCGTCGCCGGCGAAGCGCGGCTGGTAGGCCTCGTCGATGGCCAGGGCGATCTCGCTCGGCTCGCCGGCGGCGACGGCGTAGTGGCGCCCCGCGATGCCCTGCAGTTCCGGGAATTCGTTGACCATGCGCGACTGCAGGTCGTTCTTGCTCAGTTCGGCGGCGCGGCGCGCCTGCGCCGGGTCCACGCCGACCTGCGCGGCGATCGCCTCGGCCAGCGCGGCCACGCGCTGTACCTTGTCGGCGATGCTGCCCAGTTTGGCCTGGTAGGTGACGCTGGCCAGGCCGGCGCCCATCGCCTCCAGGCCCTGCTTGAGGTCTTCGTCGAAGAAGAACTTGGCATCGGCGAAGCGCGGGCGGATCACCCGCTCGTAGCCCTTGGCCACTTCCGCGACGTCGCGCGAGACGATGTTGGCGATGCCGATGAAGTGCTCGGTGAGCTTGCCGCCGTCGTCCAGCACCGGGAAGAACTTCTGGTTGCTCTCCATGGTCTCGATCAGCGCTTCCTGCGGCACCGCCAGGAACGCCGGCTCGAACCTGCACAGCACCGCCGACGGCCATTCGACCAGGTTCACCACCTGCTCCAGGTTGTCGGCGGCGATGCGCGCGCTGCCGCCGGCTTCGCGCGCGGCCTGTTCAACCTCGGCAACGATGCGCGCGCGGCGCACGTCCGGGTCCACCAGCACCTGCGCGGCCTGCAGTGCGGCCACGTAGTCGCCCGGCTGCGCCAGCGGCACAGGCGCGTCGTGCAGGAAGCGGTGGCCGCGGCTGTCGCGGCCGGCCTCCACGCCGAACAGCGGCATCGGCACCACCTCGCTGCCGAACAGCAGCACCAGCCACTGCACCGGCCGGGCGAAACCGTAGTCGTGATCGCCCCAGCGCATCGGCTTGGGGATCGGCATCGCCGCGATCGCCTCGCGCAGGATCTCCGGCAGCAGCGTGGCGGTGCGCGCGCCCGGGTTCACCGCGCGGTGCACGAAGCGCTCGCCCTTGGCGTCGCTGGTGCGCTCCAGCGCGGTCCAGTCGATCCCGGCCTTGGCGGCGAACCCCTGCAGCGCCTTGGTCGGCTGGCCGTCCGCGTCCAGCGCGATGTTGAGGTAGGGGCCGAGCACTTCCGCGCGCTGCTCCGGTTGCTCGACCGCCACGCCCGGCAGCAGCACCGCCAGCCGGCGCGGCGTGGACAGCGGCTTGGCGTCGCCGCGCTCGACCGCGATGCCGCGCTTCTCCAGCCCGGCGATCACGCCGTCGAACAGCGCCTGGGCCAGGCCCGGCAATGCCTTGACCGGCAGTTCCTCGGTGCCCAGTTCGATCAGCAGGGGGTGCATGCTCATATCACGTCCTTCCGGGTCGCCAGCAGGTCGCCGCGCCCAATCGATTTGTCTTTAGGCTTGCCGCGGCTATCGCGGTCGTCGCCGTTGATCGCCAGCAGCCACAATCCGGCCACCGGCAGCAGGAAGCAGCCGAACAGGAACCAGCCGAAGGCGCTGCGTCCGCGCTGCTGCGCCCACCACGCGCAGAAGTAGCCGAACGCCACCGGCGCCGACCACAGCAGGCCGAGCAGCACGAACAGTTCCCGATCAGGTCGCATCGGCCGCGCCTCAGCGCTTCACGCCTGGGAAGCCCAGCTTCTCGCGCTGCGCGTAGTAGGCCTTGGCCACCGCCTGCGCCAGCGCGCGCACGCGCAGGATGTAGCGCTGGCGCTCGGTCACCGAGATCGCGCGACGCGCATCGAGCAGGTTGAAGGCGTGGCTGGCCTTGGTCACCTGCTCGTACGCCGGCAGTGGCAGGCCGACCTCGACCAGCGCCTGCGCTTCCTGCTCGCACGCGTCGAAACGGTGGAACAGTTCGGCCACATTGGCGTGCTCGAAGTTGTACGCGCTCTGCTCCACCTCGTTCTGGTGGTAGACGTCGCCGTAGGTGACCGGGCTGCCATCGGGGCCGTAGGTCCACACCAGGTCGTAGACGTTGTCGCAGTTCTGCAGGTACATGCACAGCCGCTCGAGACCGTAGGTGATCTCGCCCAGCACCGGCTTGCACTCCAGGCCGCCGGCCTGCTGGAAGTAGGTGAACTGGGTGACTTCCATGCCATTGAGCCACACCTCCCAGCCCAGGCCCCAGGCGCCGAGCGTCGGCGATTCCCAGTTGTCCTCGACGAAGCGCAGGTCGTGCACCAGCGGATCGATGCCCAGTGCCTTGAGCGAATCCAGGTACAGCTGCTGGATGTTGTCCGGGTTCGGCTTCATCGCCACCTGGTACTGGTAGTAGCGCTGCAGGCGGTTCGGGTTCTCGCCGTAGCGGCCGTCGGTGGGGCGCCGGCTCGGTTGCACGTAGGCCGCGTTCCACGGCTCCGGCCCGAGCGCGCGCAGGAAGGTGGCCGGATGGAAGGTGCCGGCGCCCACTTCCAGGTCCAACGGTTGGATCAGCACGCAGCCGTGCTGCGCCCAGAACTGGTTGAGGGTCTGGATCAGACCCTGGAACGTGATCGGAACGGACCGGGAAACGGACATCTCGCAGGGGCCGGTTGAGGGGTGCGCTAGTATAGCGACCGACTCGCGGGGACTTCCGCGTACCGGACCTGGACCATGGATTCGCGCCCTGCCGCGCCGCCCGCGTCGTCGCCCGCCGAGCCCACCGTGGCGTTGCCGCCGGGCCGGCTGAGCTTCGAACGCGTGGCTGCGGCGCTGCTCGCCGACGGCCTGGTCGCACCGGCCGAACGCGGCCGCGTGCAGTTCTCGGCACAGACCGCACGCACCGTCAGCGACGTGCATCCGCTGGTGCTGCTGTCCAACCTGAAACTGGCCGCCACCCGCCCGCCCGGCAGCGAACTGAGCCTGGAACGGCTGACCGAGTGGCTGGCGCAGCGCTGCGGCCTGCGTTACCTGCGCATCGATCCGACCCGGGTCGACGTGGCCGCGGTCACCGGCGTGGTCTCGCACGCCTATGCGCGCCGCCACCGGATCCTGCCGCTTGCCCTGCAGCCCGAGCGTCTGCTGGTGGCGACCAGCGAACCGCTGGCGCTGGACTGGCTCGGCGACGTGCAGCACCTGGCGCGGCGCCGCATCGAGGTGGTGGTGGTCAACCCGCTGGACCTGCATCGCTACACGATGGAGTTCTTCGGCGTGACCCGCTCGGTGCGCGGCGCCAAGGACGGGCGCACCGAACAGAGCAGCGGCCTGCCCAGCTTCGAGCAACTGGTGGAACTGGGCCGCGGCGGCGACGTCAACGCCGACGACCACCACATCGTGCACATCGTCGACTGGCTGCTGCAGTACGCCTACGAGCAGCGCGCCAGCGACATCCACCTGGAGCCGCGGCGCGAGGCCGGACGCATGCGCTTCCGCATCGACGGCGTGCTGCACAAGGTGCTGGAAGTGCCGCCGGCGGTGATGACCGCCATCGTCAGCCGCATCAAGGTGCTCGGGCGCATGGACCTGGCCGAGCGGCGGCGTCCGCAGGACGGGCGCATCAAGACCCGCTCGCCGGGCGGGCGCGAGACCGAGATGCGCCTGTCGACCATGCCCACCGCCTTCGGCGAGAAGTGCGTCATGCGCATCTTCGACCCGGATGCCGCGTTCAAGAGCGTGGACCAGCTCGGTTTCAGCCCGCAGGAAGCGGCCGGCTGGAACGCGCTGGTGGAGCGCCCGCACGGCATCGTGCTGGTCACCGGCCCCACCGGCTCGGGCAAGACCACCACGCTGTACTCCACGCTCAAGCGCCTGGCCACGCCGGACGTGAACGTGTGCAGCGTGGAGGACCCGATCGAAATGATCGCCACCGAGTTCAACCAGATGCAGGTGCAGGCCAACATCGACCTGGACTTCGCCAGCGGCGTGCGCACCCTGCTGCGGCAGGACCCGGACATCATCATGATCGGCGAAATCCGCGACCTGGAAACCGCGCAGATGGCGGTGCAGGCCTCGCTGACCGGCCACCTGGTGCTGTCGACCCTGCACACCAACGATGCGCCTTCGGCGATCACCCGCCTGCTCGATCTGGGCGTGCCGCATTACCTGGTCGCCTCCACCCTCAACGGCGTGCTGGCGCAGCGCCTGGTGCGCACCCTGTGCGGCCACTGCAAGCGCCCGCACACCCTGGAAGCGCACGAATGGGACGCGCTGCGCGAACCGGGCGAGGCCTTGCCCGAGGCGCTGCAACCCTACGCCCCGGTCGGCTGCCTGGAATGCCGTCGCACCGGCTACCTGGGCCGCATGGGCCTGTACGAACTTTTGCCGGTGACCCCGCGCCTGCGCACCCTGATCCGCGCCGACATGGACCTGGCCGGCTTCAGCCGCGCCGCCCAGGACGAGGGTGTGCGCACGCTGCGCCGCGCCGGCCTGGAAAAGGTGGCCGCCGGCCTGACCACCATCGAAGAAGTGCTGTCGGTGCTGCCGCCGCGGGAGTGAAGCGCGGGGCGCTTCCCCGCCTCATGATCGCCAGTTATATGGCTATGCCGCCACCGCCGCGCGGCCTTGAACAATCCACGGCGACGGCGTCTAGAATCCCACCATGCCGTTCGCTTCTCCCGTCCGTCGCCGTGCTGCGCCCTTTCTGATCCTCGAAACCGGTGAACCGGTGGCGACGATGCGGCGCTACGGACGCTTCCCGCACTGGATCCGCGTCGCCGCCGGCCTGGCCGAGCGCGAGACGGTGGTGACGAACGTCGTCGCCGGCGAGGCGTTGCCGGTGCGGGGCGACTTCGCCGGAGTGATCGTCACCGGCTCGGCGGCGTTCGTCACCGATCGGGCCGAGTGGAGCGAACGCTCGGCGGCCTGGTTGCGCGAAGCCGCCGAGGACGGCACGCCGCTGCTGGGCATCTGCTACGGCCACCAGTTGCTGGCGCACGCGCTGGGCGGGGAGGTCGCCTACAACCCGGCCGGGCGCGAATCGGGCACGGTGGACATCGAACTGCACCCGCCCGCCGCCGAGGATCCGCTGTTCGCCGGCCTGCCGCCTCGCTTCCCCGCGCATGCCACGCATCTGCAGACGGTGCTGCGCGCGCCGTCCGGCGCCACGGTGCTGGCGCACTCGGCGCAGGACCAGTGCCACGCGTTCCGCTGGGGCGAGGCGACCTGGGGCCTGCAGTTCCATCCGGAGTTCGCCACCCACCACATGCGCGGCTACGTGCAGGCGCGCGCGGACTGTCTACGCAGCGCCGGACGCTGCGCCCGTACCATCGCCCGCGAGGTCAGCGCCGCACCGCTGGCACGCAAACTGTTGCGGCGCTTCGTTCAGCACGCACGCGGGCAGCACAGCAGCGGCCAGGCAAAACCGCGATAATCTGTGCAGTCGCCGCCGCTGTACGGCGTCCCCCACTTCGGATTGGCAATGATCGAGATTCGCAAGCTGCCGGCCTCGGCCGGCGCGGAATGGCTGTTGGCCGGCATGTCCCTGCTGCGGCGGGCGCCGTGGGCGTTGGGCCGGCTCGGACTGATCTGGGGCCTGGCGGCGCTGATCGCCCTGTTCCTGGGCGTGCTCAACCCGACCCTGGGCATGCTGGCGCAACTGCTGATGGGGCTGGCCGGGCCATTGCTGTTCGGCGGGCTGGTGTGGGCCGTGCGCGAGGTCGACCAGGGCCGCAGCGCCGAGCCGGCGCACCTGCTGCAGGGCCTGCACGGCGGTCGCACGCCGAACCTGCTGGTGGCGTTGCTGCCGCAGGTGGTGGTCGGGCTGGCGCTGGCGCTGCTGGCGGTGGTGGTGATCGGTCCGGACGGGTGGATGCAGCTGACCACGGTGATGAACAAGCTCAACGAGCTGGGCCAGTCCGGCGCGCAGCCGGATCCGCTGCAGGTGGAGCAACTGGTCGCGACCCTGCCGGCGCTGCGCATCCTGCTGTGGCTGATGCTGGTGGCGGTCGGGTTCGTGGCGGTGGCGCTGACCCTGTTCCTGTTCGCGCCGCAGGTGATGTTCGACGGCCGCAACGGTATCGCCGCCATCGGGCACGGCCTGCGCGCCTGCCTGCACAACCTGCCGGCGATGCTGGTGTTCTTCGTCCTCGCCTTCCTGGCCATGTTCGCGTTCTATTTCGCGCTGACCGTGGTGATGCTGGTGCTGCAGCTCCTCGTCGGCACCGCCGCGGCCGCGCTGGTCGCGCAGTTGCTGCTGATGGCGCTGCTGATGCCGGTCCTGGCCGGGATCGTGTACGCGGCCTGGAAGCAGATGTTCGTGCACGCCGGCGATGCGGCGCCGGCGGTGCCGCCGCCGCCCTCCAACGTCTTTGTGGCGTAGCGCCGGGATTGGGGAATCGGGAGTCGGGAATCGTAAGAGCCACAGCAACAGCAAAACGGCCCCTCGGGGCCGTTTTGCTGTGTGCGGCAGATTGTCGTCAAGCCGCGTGGTAATGGTGGGTATGCAGCGAACCGCTGTTCCGATTCCCTATTCCCGTGCCTCGATTCCCGGCTTCTTGGTCACCGCCGCTGCCGCAATGATGCCCAGCTCGTACAGCAGGCACATCGGGATCGCCAGCATCAGTTGCGAGACCACGTCCGGCGGGGTCAGCACGGCGGCCAGCACGAAGATGCCGACCACCGCGTAGCCGCGGCCCTCGCGCAGTTGCTGCGGGGTCACCCAGCCGAGCAGGGCCAGGATCACCAGCGCCACCGGCAGTTCGAAGCTGGCGCCGAAGGCGAAGAAGATCGCCAGCACGAAGTCCAGGTAGGCGCCGGCATCGGGGGTGAGCTGGATCACGTCCGGCTTGAACGTGGTGAGGAAGTGGAACACCGCCGGCAGGACCAGGAAGTAGGCGAAGCCGCAGCCGAGGTAGAACAGCAGCACTGCCGAGGCCAGCAGCGGCAGCGCCAGGCGCTTCTCGCGCTGGTACAGGCCGGGGGCGACGAAGGCCCAGGCCTGGTACAGCAGCCAGGGGGCGGACACGAACAGGGCCAGGAAGAACGCCAGCTTCAGCGGCGCGATGACCGCGCCGGCCGGGTGCGTGGCAATGACGCTCTGGCCCACCGGCAACTGCGCCAGCATCGGCTCGGCCAGCCAGGAGTACAGGCGCTTGGAGAAGGGCAGCAGCGCTACCACCACCACGCCCAGGCCGATCAGCGCGCGCATCAGCCGCGCGCGCAGTTCGATCAGGTGTTCGATCAGGCTGCTCTCGGCTTCCACGTTCATCGCGGCGCCTCCGGATCAATGGAGGGCGGCTGGCCGGTATGCGCCGTGGCGGTGGACGCCGGATGCGGTGCGGCGGCACCGCGCGCGGCGGCCGGCACCACGGAAGCGGCGGGCACCGTCGCGGCAGAGTGCGTGGGCAGGGGCGTGGCCGTCTCGGGAGTGTGCGCAGTCGGGGCGTCGATTGCGGCGGCTGTCGCTGGCGGCACGGTCGACGGCGCGCTGTCGGCAGGCGGCACCGGTGGGTTCGGATCGATGTCGCGGCGCAGCGCCTCGGTCTGCCGCTGCAGTTCCTCGCTGCCATCGCGAAACTGGGTCTCGGCCTGGCGCAGCGAGCGCTGCACGTCGTGCAGGCTGCGCTTGAGTTCCTCGGCTTCCAGTTCGCGTTCCAGTTCCTGCTTCACCGAGTCCCACTGCGCGCGGGCGCGGCGCACCCACAATCCGGCGAAGCGCGCCGCCTTGGGCAGGCGCTCGGGACCGAGCACCACCAGGGCCACCACCGCGATCACCAGCAGTTCGCTGAATCCGATATCGAACACGCCGGCGGGGTCCCGTCAGTGCGCGTCGCGGTCGCGTTCGGCCTGGGTCTGGCGGGACGGCTCGCTGCTGCTGCGCGTCTCGTCGCCGAGCTGGCCGGCGGGCTTGTCGTCGTCGCGCATGCCTTTCTTGAATTCCTTGACCGCGTTGCCCAGATCCTTGGCGCCGCTCGTCAGCCGCTTGGTGCCGAACACCAGCAGCACGATCACCAGCACCACCAGCCAGTGCCAGATGCTAAGACTGCCCATGATCCGCTCGCAGAAAAGTCGTAAGGAACCCGCAGGATAACGCACCGCGCCGCGCCGCGTTACCTTTCCCGGCCGTGCAGGGAGGGCTGCACGGCGCGATGGACAGGTGGCGTTGGGAACGGCGCTCAGCGATCGCCGTCGAGCTTCTCGGTGCGGATCTCGCCGTCGGACACCGGCTGGAAGCCCTGCTGCGCCGGTTGCGCCTGGCCCTGCAGGGGCACGGTGCTGGCAGCAGCGTCGGGCGCGGCGGTCGGTTCCGGCGTGGCCTGCGGCGCCGGCATGGCCGCCGGTGCCGGGGCGGCGCCCGGGCTGCCGTTGCTGTCGGTGCCACGGCTCTGCCGCGCGGCGTAGGTGGCTTCCTCGAGCTTGTCGCGGAAGGCGACGATGTCGTTGGACGGCCGGTTGGTGGTGCGGCCTTCGAAGATCATCCGCGGGGTGGTGTTGCTGCCGTAGGCGTTGAGGTCGGCGGCATCGTCGATCTGCAGCGCGGCGCCATCCAGGGCGACGCCGGCGAACAGGCCGCGCGCGCGCGACCACGACCAGATCTCGGCCTTGAGCTGGCCGTCGGTGGCGGCAGCGGCGTTGCGCCCGACCGGGCCGGCGGCGACGCCGGCATCGGCGCCGAGGGTGAACTTGCCGTTGACGATGTTGTCCAGGCTGCGGTCGTTGCGGAACACCAGCACCACGTCGGAGGACTGCACACCGACCTGGAAGCCGATGCTGCCGCCGGTGAGCTTGACGAACACCGGGTTGGACCAGGTGCCGTCGGGGCGCTTGACCGACATCAGGCCGTGGCCGCGACGCCCGCCGATCACCAGGCCGGCCTTGAGCGTATCCGGGATCACCACGATGGCGCGACCCTCGTCGAGCAGCTTGTCGGGGATGGCCTGCTCGGGAATCTTCTGGATGTCGGTCAGCACGCGCAGCGCGTTGCGGGCGCGCTCGTCCTCTTCCGGTCCGGCCACGGCGTGGCCGACGAACAACAGGGTGCTCAACAACAGGGCGAGGCGCGGCAGGAGGGGCATGGCGGGCTCCGAAATAGGTCCGCAGCAAGATACTGCAAGTCCTTGAACTTAGTCACAGGGCAATGAATCGGCAATGAGTGGTGCCGGCACCGCATGCAGGCGCCGTCGATCGCCGCGATCGAACAGATCGACACGCCGCAACGCGCGCGCTCTGCCACAATGCGCGCATGTCCGACGCACCCGAGACCGCCATCCTGGTGGTGAATCTAGGCACGCCCGAGGCGCCCACCGCGCCTGCGGTCGCCCGTTATCTGGCCGAGTTCCTTGGCGACAAGCGCGTGGTCGCGATCCCGCGGCTGTTCTGGTGGCCGCTGCTGCACTGGGTGATCCTGCCGCGGCGTTCGCCCAAGTCGGCGGAGAAGTACGCCCAGGTGTGGCTGGCGGACGGCTCGCCGCTGGCGGTGTATACCCGCCGCCTGGCCGAGGGCATGCAGCGCGAACTGCCCGGGCATCGCGTGGCCTGGGCGATGCGCTACGGCGCGCCGGCGCTGGCGCCGGCCCTGGACGCGCTGCGCGATGCCGGCGTGCGCCGGATCGTGGTGCTGCCGCTGTACCCGCAGTATTCGACCACCACCACCGCCTCGATCGAGGATGTGGTGCAGGCCTGGCAGGCGCGCCATCCGCAGCTGCCGGTGCACCTGATCGAGGACTACCCGACCGACCCGGCCTGGGTCGCGGCGGTGGCCGACAGCGTGCGTGCGCACTGGGCGCAGCATGGCCGCGGCGAGCGCCTGTTCTTCTCCTTCCATGGCCTGCCGCAGCGCGTGGCCAACAACGGCGATCCCTACCCGCAGCGCTGCGAAGCCAGTGCGCAGGCGATCGCCGCTGCGCTGGGCCTGGAGGCCGGGCAGTGGGAGCTCGGCTACCAGTCGCGCTTCGGCGCCGAGCGCTGGCTGCGCCCGTATGCCGAGCCGCGGCTGTGGGAGCTTGCCGGGCAGGGGGTCAAGCAGGTGGACGTACTCTGTCCCGGCTTCGCCACCGACTGCCTGGAAACCCTGGAAGAAGTGGCGATGGGCTTCGTCGAGACCTGCGCCGAACGCGGCATGCAGGTGCGCTACATCCCCTGTCTCAACGACGCCCCGGCGCACGCGCGCGCGCTGGCGCAGCTGGCGGCCCGCGCGGCATGAGTTTGCGTGCTTTTGCCTGCCCGTCGCGGGTGGGCGCGCTGGCCGGACTGCGCAGCGGCGACCCGCAGGGCCCCAAGGCGCTGGCCTTGCACGGCTGGCTCGACAACGCCGCCAGCTTCGTGCCGCTGAGCCGGCACCTGCCGCAGCTGGACCTGGTGATGCTGGACCTGCCCGGCCATGGCCACAGCAGCGACCTGCCCGATGGTGCCGAATACCTGCTGGCCAGCGCCCTGCACCCGGTGCTGGACGCGGCCGATGCGCTGGGCTGGGAGCGCTTCGTGCTGATCGGCCATTCGATGGGCGCGGCCATCGCCAGCCTGCTGGCCGCCGCGGCGCCGCAACGCATCGAGAAGTTCGTGGCGATCGAGATGCTGGGCGGCCTGGCCGAGAGCGAGGCGGGCGCGGTGGAACGGCTGCGCAACAGCGTCGCCAGTACCCGCCGTGCCACCGCCACGCCGTTGCGCGTGTTTCCCGATCTGGCCGCGCCGGTGCGGGCGCGCATGCTGGCCAACCAGCTCAGCGAGCCGGCGGCGCGGCTGCTGGTGGAACGCGGCGTGCGGGCGGTGGACGGCGGCTACGTGTGGCGCAGCGACCGCCGGCTGACCCTGCCCACCGCGCTCCGCCCGACCGAGCCGCAGATGCAGGCGCTGCTGGCCGGCATCGAGTGCCCGACCGCGGTGGTGTTCGCCGATCCGGCGCAGGACATCCTGCCCGAGTCGCTGCGCCTGACGCGCGCGGCGTGCCTGCGTGACGGCCGCGTGCACACGCTGCCCGGCACCCACCACCTGCACATGGAACAACCGGCGGCGGTGGCCGCGTTGCTGCACGGCTTCCTCTGACGCAGACGCGGCGCTGACCGCGTCGCCATGCGTCTGCGCCGCCGCGACCATCGCATCCGGGCATCGCGCACGCACACTGCGACGCAGTGGGCGCCGGTGCTGCGCAGGCCGCCGCAATTGTTCCTTTCGCGGCGTCACAGTTCGACATGTTGTCGCCGTGCCGTCGCGGTTCGGAAAACTTCGGCGCACAGCGTAGCGCGCACCTTTCGCTCTGACGCCGCGCCTCCATGATCCGCCTCCTTCGCCGCTACCGGGTCGGCCCACGCCTGACCTTCGCCTTCGCTGCCCTGCTGTTGATCTGCGGCGCCCTGATCGTGGCCAGCCTCGCGTCGATGGCGCTGGCGCGGCAGCAGCTCGACGACATCGCCCTGGACAAGATGGAGAAGATCCGCCTGTCCAACGCCATGGTCGCGGCGCAGGCGCGGCTGGAGATCGGCCTGCTCAACGACGTCATCCTGACCAACCCCGACGAGAAGCAGGCGGTGGTGCGCGCGATCGGCCAGGCCCAGCACGACTACGCGCAGGCACGTCGCAAGCTGTTCGCGCTGCGCCTGGACCCGGCCGACCGCACCGGCGCGCAGCTGCGCGCGGCGATCGACAAGGCCTATGTGCAGGTGCAGCCGTTCCAGTCGCAGGTGCTGGCGATGGCTGCCGACAACCAGAACCTGGATGCGCAGACCTTGCACCTGTACACCTTGCAGCCGCTGCTGGCGCAGTGGCAGCAGGCGATCCAGCGCAACGCCGCGCACCTGCGCACGCTCAGCGACGGCTCCTATGCGCAGGCGGTGACCACCATGGCCCGCGCGCGCTGGCTGCTGCTGCTCGGCGGCGGCCTGCTGCTGGCGGTCAGTGCGTGGCTGGGCTGGTGCATCACCCAGAGCCTGGTGCGGCCGCTGCGCGAAGGCACCCGCGTGGCCGCGGCGATCGCCGCCGGCCAACTCGACGCGGTGTTGCCGGCACAGGGCAACGACGAGGCCGCCGAGCTGCTGCGCAGCATGCAGACCATGCAGACCCAACTGCGCGCGGTGCTGGCCGAGCAGCGGCGGATGGCGCAACGGCATGCCGACGGCGCCATCGCCTGCCGCGGCGATGCGGCCGCCTTCCCGGGCGACTACGGCCAATTGCTGCGCGACGCCAATGCGCTGGTCGACCTGCATGTGGGCACCGCGCAGTCGATGGTGGCGCTGATGCGGCGTTACGCCATCGGTGATCTCAGCGAGGACATGCCGCGCCTGCCCGGCGAGCAGGCCGCGATCTCCGAGGCGATGGATGCGATCAAGGCCAACCTCGGCACGCTCAGCCGCGACATCTGGCATCTGGCCGAGGCCGCCGCGGCCGGCGACTTCAGCGCGCGTGCCGATCTCGGCGCGCACCAGCACGATTTCCGCATCATGCTCGAGAGCCTCAACCAACTGATGGCGACGGTGGACGGCAACCTGGGCGAGTTGTCCGGGCTGTTGCGCGCCATCGCCAGCGGCGACCTCGGCGTGCGCATGCATGGAGACTTCCATGGCGTGTTCGCCGACATGCGCGACGACGCCAACGCCAGTGCCGACCAGCTCGCAGCGATCGTGGCCGGCATCCAGCACGCGGCCGCAGCGATCGATGCCGAAGCCGGCGCCATCGCCGGCGGCCACCAGGACCTGTCGCAGCGCAGCGCCGAACAGGCCGGCACGCTGGAGCGCACCGCCCGTGCGGCGGCGCGCCTGACCGACACCGTGCGCCAGAACGCCACCCATGCGCACCATGCCAACCAGCTGGCCGACGCCGCGGCGACCGTGGCCGGCCAGGGTGGCGCTTCGATCGACGCGGCGGTCGGTGCGATGCAGGGCGTGGAAGCGGCCTCGCGCAAGATCGGCGAGATCATCGCGGTGATCGACGGCATCGCCTTCCAGACCAATATCCTGGCGCTCAATGCCGCGGTGGAGGCCGCGCGTGCCGGCGAGCAGGGCCGCGGCTTCGCGGTGGTCGCCAGCGAGGTGCGCGCGCTGGCGCAGCGCTCGGCCGATGCGGCCAAGGAGATCAAGCGCCTGATCGAGGCCTCGGTGGACCAGGTTGCGGTGGCCTCGGCACAGGTGCACGACGCCGGCCGCACCATGGGGCGCGTGCTGGCCTCGGTGGACGAGGTCAATGCACTCATGGCGGGCATTGCGGCGGCCTCGCAGGAGCAGGCCGCCGGCATCGACGAAGTCGGACAGGCGATGGCGCAGATGGACCGCAGCACCCAGCAGAACCTGGCGTTGGTGGAGCAGGCCACGGCCGCGTCGCGCGCGTTGGAGCAGCAGGCCGGCAGCCTGAGCGAGGCGGTGGCGGTGTTCCGGCTGGCCGGTACGGCACCGCTGGCGCTGCGTACGGAGGACGAGCCGCCAGAACTGGCAATCCAGCCTGCGCCGGTTGGCTTCGATTACGCGCGCAGTGCTTGATGCGAAGGCGTCAGCGGCAGGATCGGGCACTGCGTACGCAGCGCGGGCAGTGACCGGTGGTGTTCCATCGCCACGCCAAATCCGCGGGCGTCGGGGCCCTGCGGACAGCGCTGTCGGGGTGCGCCCCACACACTGAACGTGAAGCTTGTGTGTAAAAGAATTTTCGCTTAAGTTGCGCCCGCGCCTGCCGTCAACAGGCGTAGACGCGATACGTCCTGTGTTCGCGGCTCGATCCCGGCGTCCTGACATGCCGGCGTAGCGCCGCTCGGACCGTACCGCCTCGCTGGCGCCGGAGGTCGCGCCTGATCTGCGGTAGGCGGGAGGAGAGGGGGCCTACCGGGCGCTGCATGGAGTTCTGCTTCCGCAGCGCTGGGCCAACCCACCGCAATGCGCCCGCAGCGGCACGCCCCGAACCCATCTTCCCTTCATGCCTCTGCAGCCTCGCCTGCGCGATGACGTGCGGCGCCGCAGCATTCTCTCTCGCTCGTTCCCGTCCGACGCCATGGTGGCTGTTGCCATGCCTGCAGCGGCTTCCTTGACCTTCGAAGAACGTGCCTTCGCCGGATCCGATCGGGCGCAGCGTGTCCCGTAGGAGTCAACTGTCATG